>JAJPXK010000184.1 GCA_021205485.1 Clostridia bacterium
CATGCCAAGCAGGAAGAAACTGCCCACAATCCCAGACTACGAAGGGCCCGGCCAGAACCCAGAAAATATGCTTGTGCAAAAAACCAACCCTCTGCTATCCCTGTCGGAGACCGGGCTGACGCTAGCGGAATTTAAGATCTTGGATGCATACCTCTCCCGGATCAATAGCCACGATCCGGATAAGCGTTTTGTACGCTTTGGAAAGGGCGAAATTGAAGAACTTTTGGGAGTAGTGCGGATAAACAACCAGGATCTAGAGAAGCGGATAAAGAACCTGTTCCAGACAATCACAATCCGAGACAATAACAAGAAAAAAGGCTTTACACTCATATCTCTGTTTGAGAAAGCAGAGTGTTGCCGGGATGGTGATGACCAATGGCAGATTGACCTGGGCGCAAGCTACGCTGCCATGGAGTATATCTTTAACCCGGAGCGGCTTGGCTATCTGCGGTACAGCCTGCGGAACGTCATAAAGCTGACATCCCGATACAGTTACATCCTGTTCCTCTACCTGGAGCAGAATAGGCGCATGCACCTCTCTTGGGAGATTCCCCTGGACGAATTGAAGGCCCTCCTGCGGTGTACTGCCGATAGCTATGATGTTTACAAGGAGTTTAACAATAAAGTCCTGAAAAAATGCCACGAGGAGCTGAACGAAAAGACCGACTGCCACTTCTCCTACGAGCCGATCCGGCGCGGACGGGCGGTCAAGGCGGTGCGTTTCACTCTCAAGCCGCTTTCTGGATCTGATGCCATACCGGGCCAGATGTCCATCTCTGATTTGCCGGAGATGGCGCCGCCAGGCCCGCAGTATGATCGTGATAATATCTGCCACGGCTTTTCGGCACCGGAGTTTGACGATTTTACAAACGATCAGCTTGCGTTGCTGAAAGACCTCGGATGGTCGAAAAGAAGGGCGGAGGATGTTGCCAGACACATGGAGACCCTGCACGATATCGTCCTGGCTTATGAGTATGCCACGTCTGACTATCTCCGGCAAACGATTCTGGTGGCAAAGACAAGACACCCGGCAAACCTCTACCTGTATGTGAAAAAGATGGTCGAGAATGATCGCACATGAAGCCCCAGCAGAGCAGAAAGGAGAATGATATGCGAGTAGTTGATGGTACGATCGAGATCGAGCGGCGCGACGAATTGGACACGATGATAGCCATGATCGAGTGCTATCTTGCGCACGCCGGCGAGATACCAGACGACACAAAAGAGGACTTGCAGCAGCTGCGGCAGCAGCTCGATGTCCTCTGGCTTGCGTGGTAGCCAGGCGTATATTTGACAAAGCATCCGCGTCCAGCCGGGCAGTTGGTACGCCAGGACTACCATCTGCCCATCGAGCCAACCGAGCGCAGCGAGGGCGGCAGCCGCTGGGTGGCCGGGAGGGCGCGAGACCCCTCCCGCAAGATGACTTTGCAACGCAAAGTCTATCTTGCTATACTTCCTTGCATTTTTCGCGCATGTGTGCTACACTACTGTTGGAAGATGCTGCATGGCAGCAGCACAGCGCAGGAGGTTTAATTATGGCACACATGCAGAAGTTCAAGGGCTCATCGGCAACACATATCCTCGGCCACTGTGAGCGCGAAAGAGGCAAGGAAGGATACTTGAAATATCGCAACAACTCCTACATCGACGAGAGCCGGACACATCTCAACCGATCGCATCCAGCATCCGGCACTGGACAGCAGCGTTTGCACGCACGCCTGGATCAGGTGGCGCCGCAGCGCCGGAAAGATGCGGTAACCATGATAGACTGGGTTGTCACGCTTCCCGAGCAGCTGCAGCAGGCCGACCACAAAACGCAGCTTGACTTTTTTCGGGTTGCTACCAGTTTCATGGTAAATCGATACGGCGAACAAAACCTGGTCGGTGCATATATTCACTTCGATGAAACCACTCCGCACCTGCACTACTGTTTTGTTCCGGTTGTTACTGATCCGGACGGTACAGAGCGGCTCTGTGCCAAGCAGCTTATGAGCCGCAAAGAACTCAACGCATATCACAAAGACCTGGACCAGGCCCTTGAAGATTATTTCGACATGCCGGGCTTGGCACTGACAGGTATCACAAAGGCCCAGGGGGGCAATAAAAGCGTCGCTGAGCTAAAAAAATTGTCCAAGCAGGTGGAAGCACTAGAAAACGCAAAAAATCGCTTAGAACGCGAAATAGGGCTTCTGAGGGGTGGTTTATTGGATGCCCTTGGGTATGATACCGTTATCGATGCATGTAAGGCGATGTCGGATGAATACCGGGACCGGGCGCTAATAGAGATATCCCACCTGGATCTCGATCCACGTTCCATCGATGTCCTGTGGGAAGCTTATGAGCGTATGCAACTGCCGGATATAATTAATCCCGCCTTTGATCGGCAGGCAGAGAACTTATTACCGTGGCAGATTCGAGATGCCGGATGGGACTTAGACTTTTAACAAAATCCTCCCGCGCTACCGCTTGGGGCTGCCGCCTTCGCTGCGCTCAGTTGGCCCGATCATTAGCCTGATCAATCGGTCAATTAAAAAGCACTCTGGGAACGAAGTTCCTTTGTAGT
>JAJPXK010000049.1 GCA_021205485.1 Clostridia bacterium
AAAGGAAGTATAAATTCAACCACACCTAACTTTTTTCATATTCTCTCGATTACTAACCTGTACTTTGTATAAAGTACAGGTTAGTACCCGTTTTTGGCAAGGAATATAGCCTTCCCTTTGAGGGGAAGCCTTTATTCCTGTCATCCTGAGCGAGCGATAGCCTTTCCTCCAGTCATCCTGAGCGAGCGATAGCGAGCCGAAGGACCTCGCGGAAACCTGCGAAAAACCAAACAATTAAAACGGTAAACAAAAACCAGGCCGAACTTAAAAGCTCGGCCTGGTTTATATCATGTCTAAAATTACATTGTTTCTACGTTGATAAGGTTAGAGTTTCCGCTCTTGCCGTTAGGCGTGCCGCCTGTCAGAACTATCCTGTCGCCCTTTTTAACAAGGCCCGTATCCATAGCAGCGCGTTTGCCGTAGTGGAACAATACGTCTACCGAGTAGAATTCTTCGCTCATGACGGGTATAACGCCCCAGCTTAAAGCCAGTTTTCTGTAAGCCCTTTCGTCGGTAGTCATGCCTATAATATCAATCATAGGGCGGAAGCGTGATACAAGTTTAGCTGTATGCCCCGTCCTTGTGCAGGCTACTTTAAGCTTGGCGCCTATATCTGTGGCGAGGGTGCAGGCGGAGTGCGATAACGCTTCAGAAAGCGTCTGGATATGATAATCGTCGGGGTCTATATAAGAGATGTAGTTTGTGTTAAGCTCGGCCTGAGCGGCAATGCGGGCCATAGCTTTAACGGCCTCTACGGGATATTCGCCCGCGGCAGTCTCGCCCGAAAGCATTACCGCGGAAGAACCGTCGTAAACGGCGTTCGCCACGTCAGAAATTTCTGCCCTGGTAGGGCGGGGCTGGTGAATCATAGATTCAAGCATTTCTGTAGCGGTTACGCTGCGTTTGCCGTGTACGCGGCACTCGTGTATAATCTTTTTCTGTATGCTAGGCAGCTCCTCAAAAGGAACTTCTACGCCAAGGTCGCCGCGGGCAACCATTATGCCGTCGCTCACTTCCAATATTTCGTCAAGGTTATTAACGCCCGCGCGGCTTTCGATTTTTGCGATAATTTCTATGTCGCCTGCGGGGGAACCGCATTTTTCCAGCCATTTCCTTACGTCTATAACGTCCTGCGCCTTAGATACAAACGAGCAGGCGATAAAGTCAATGCCCTGTTCAACGCCGAATTTAATATCGTCCTTATCCTGGTCAGAAAGGTATACCATGTCAAGCTCTTTGTCGGGGAAGAACATAGACTTTCTGTTGGAAAGCACGCCGCCGATAATCGTTTTGCAGATAACTTCGGGGGCTTCAACTTTTACAACCTCAAAAACCATAAGGCCGTTGTTTAAAAGTATCTTGTCGCCCGGCTTCATCTGTTCGCAAAGGGCTCCGAAAGAAACGGATACGTGCTTTTCGTCGCCGATAACCTGTTCGGTGGTAAAGGTAAAGGTAGAGCCTTCTTTTAAAGTAACTTTGCCGTTTTCAAAAGTGCCGATTCTGAATTCGGGGCCTTTTGTGTCAAGCATTATGGCGATAGGCGCCTTTTTCTTTTCCCTTACCTTTTTAACTTTGGCAATTTTATCTGCGTGTTCGGCATGCGTGCCATGCGAAAAGTTAAGCCTTGCAACGTTCATGCCCGCATCGATAAGGTCGCTTAATACGTCCTCGCTGTCGCTTGCGGGTCCAAGAGTACAAATAATTTTAGTTTTTTTCATTTTACAGCTCCTGTAAATATTCTTCTCTTCTATTCTAAAATAAAATTGCTAAAAAATCAATATGATAATTAAAAATAGTTTTGATTTTTTTTGAATTATGCTACAATATTTTTTGTTCCGAGTTAATTATACGGTCGCGGGCTGTGAAAACAGCGTGAGGAAAGTCCGAGCATCGCAGGGCAAGGTGCCTGCTAACGGCAGGAGGAGGCGACTCCAAGGAAAGTGAACAGAAATATACCGCGGCATTTTTTGCCGTAAGGTTGGAATGGCGAGGCAAGAGCTCACCGTCGCTTTGGCAACAAGGCGAGCCAATTAAACCCCACCCGATGCAAGATTGAGGTAAAGGCTGATTTAAATATCAGGGCTGCCCGTCCGCCTTTATCTGTTAATATCGCTTTAGCTTGCAGGCGACTGTAAGCATAGATAGATGACCGTACACGACAGAACTCGGCTTACAGATTAATCTCGGAATAAACATAAGCGGCGTAATTCACGCCGCCTATGTTTTTATGTAGCAATTTAACATTATTATTTTTAAACAACTTATATGCCGACCTGCTTGCCGGTCGCCCGTTCGGGCGCGCGAGCGAAGCGACACTCTGCGCCCCGCTTGCCTTTCCCCTGCGGGGGAAGGCAAGTTTTTTTGTCATCCTGAGCGTAGTCGAAGGATCCCGCGGGTACCCGCGGAAAGCCAGGCGATTCAAAAAAAGCCTCCCCCTGATAGGGGAAGCTATTCAGTACAAAGCATCGCTTCGGAAAAAATCAAACAATTTTAATAGTGTAGTTAAAAAATCTTTCGCCGCAGATTATCGCCC
>JAJPXK010000172.1 GCA_021205485.1 Clostridia bacterium
CCCGTACTTATAATAATTTACATTATAAAGAACAAGTACACCGAGCAGGTGATAACTTCCACATATCTGTGGACCTTAAGCGAAAGATTTTTAAAACGCAAAAATCCTTTAAAGAGGATTACGGGCATTCTGAGCCTTATTCTGCAGATGCTTATCGTAGCCCTTATAGCCTTTTCGGTGGCGCAGCCTACGTTTATTCTGTACGGCGCCGCTAACGACTATATGATTATAATAGACGGCTCCGCCAGCATGAATATCTCAAGCGGAGGCGTTTCAAGGTTAGACAGGGCCATAGATAAGGCCGAAGACATAATAAATTCTTCGGTAGACGGCAGCAGCTACACCATAGTTTTCGCCTCGGATATCACATCCACGCTGTGCGACGGCATTTCCGATAAAAGCAGGGCGCTGAGCTGTCTGGAGCAGATAGATGAGGGATATTGCTCAACCAATTTAACCGACGCCCTCTCTGTGGCGCAGGAAAAATTCACCGAAAATCCCTCTTTAGAGATTTATCTTTACACCGATAAAGACTATGACGGGGCTTCGTCTAACTTCAACCTTATAAACCTTTCGTCGGGCGAGGAAAATTACGCCGTGTCTGACGTAAGTTACGAACTTTCCGATGGGAAACTCAAAGTGACGGGCAGCGCGTGGTCGTACGAGAGCGACGCGAGCTTAACCGTATCTCTGTATATAGACGGCGGGGCGGAAGCCGCGGCCAGCGAACAGATTTCGGCGGCAAAACTTAACGCCTCGGAATTTTCGTTTGAAAGCGAGACGGTAAGCTTTTCTTATTTTACCGTGGCGATAGAACAGGGCGACAGTCTTCCGTCAGACAACGAATGCACCATATACAGCCTTAAAAGCGACAGCGTTTACAATACGCTTATTGTAACCGACTCGGCGGCGGGCGACAATTCCTTCTTTTTAAACGCCGCCCTTACGTCTTTCGGCGACGTGCAGGTTACAACCGTCTCATTTGAAGAGTACGCCGGCGAAAGCGGCTACGGCCTGTACATTTTTGACAACTGTACGCCATCGACTTTGCCCTCGGACGGCGCCGTGTGGTTTGTTAACCCTCAGGGCAGCGTAAGCAACTCGGGCTTTTATTACCAGAATTCGGTTACGCTTGACTACCACGGCGTAATGGAATTCAGCGGCGAGTCGTCTTCCCGCGTGCAGGCGCTTTTAGAGGGAACGGTTCAATCCAATATATATATAAAGAAATACGCGCAGTGCGGCCTGAGCAAGACCTTTTATACCTTGCTCTCTTATAACAGCTCGCCTTTGCTCTTTGCGGGGACAAACAGCTACGGCAACCGCGAGGTAGTGTTTGCGTTTGACTTCCACGACACGGACTTCGCCCTTTCGCTTGACTATATCCCCCTTATGGCCAACCTGTTTAACTACACATTCCCCGAAATTATATCCGAAACGTCGTACTACTGCGGCGATACTATAGAAATCAACGTTCTCGCAAACTGCACGAGCATAAGGCTGGATACGCCGCTCGGCGGCATTGACTATGTAAGCGATATGTCTTCAGACGTAGCCGAATACACCGTAACCGAGGCGGGAACATACACCATAACGCTTATGATAGGCGGGTCGGAACGCAAGGTTTATATCTACGTATCCGTTCCGTTAGAGGAGCGTTACACGGCGCTGAGCGTAGCCGAAGACGGCGGGCTTTACGCCGCGGGCGACACGGCTTTGACTGTAACGGGGACGGACGGCGAACTTGTTACCGAGACCGTGTTCTTTATAAACGGCGATAAAGAGGACGGCTCCCGCGACGGCAGCTACAGCGAGTTATGGCTGTGGATAGCCGCGCTCGCCATACTATTTCTTGCAGATTGGGGGGTATATTGCTATGAGCAGTATCAGCTTAGATAACGCCTGGCTCCTGATTATCGCCGTTCCAATTATAATACTCCTCGCCGTTCCGTTTTTTATAGCCGTCCGCAAGGACAACCGCAACGGCCACAATATAGCCTCGGGGGTTCTTCACATAGTTCTTGCCGCCATAATAGCTTTCGCGGCGGCGGGCGTCACCATAGAGACTACCCTTACCGAGACAAACGTGTTTGTCGTGGCCGATATATCGTACTCGGCGAACAGAAACCTCGATTTGATTGACGAATATATAGAGGATATACAGGACAACCTGCCCGATAACTCCAAGATGGGCGTAATATGCTTCGGCAAAGACTATACTGTGCTCACGGGCATGGGCGATAAGTTCACTTCTGTAAAGGACGCAGAAAGCGAGGTGGACGTTTCGCAGACAAATATCGCTAAAGCATTAAAATTCGCGGGCGACTGTTTAGACGACAAAGTAATAAAGCGTATAGTGCTTATAACCGACGCCAAGCAGACGGGCGGCAGCGACGACGATGACTTGAAGCAGACGGTGGACGACTTAAAGGCGAGAGACGTGCATATAGACGCCATCTACCTTGACGACAATATATCCGACGACGTGGCCGAGGTACAGCTTTCGGGCGTGAACGGCAACAGTACGGCCTATAAGGGGCAGGAGAGCTCACTTTCGGTATCGGTGCAGAGCGGCCAGGCGGCCGCGGCTACGGTTACCCTTAGCCAGACCGACGAAAACGGGCAGGAGACTGTGGTTTCTTCAAAGAGCGTATCTTTAAATTCGGGTACAAACAGCCTTGAATTTGACCTTCCTTCCGACAGAGCTTCGGGCGTGTATACCTACACCGCGACGGTGGAGGCGGGCGACGACGCAAACCCCTACAACAACAGCGGTTCGTTTACGCAGGAAGTGGTAGGCAAGGTAAATATACTGTTTATAACGGGCGGTTCTGATAATCCCGCATGCAAGGAAGACCGCGACAACGCCAAAGAGATTTTCGATTCCAACGAAGACGTTGACGTGGATTATTATTACAACAGGACTTCCATTCCCTATTCCGTGACCGATGTCTGCGAGTACGACATTATAGTTCTCGCCGACGTAGACGTAAGCACGCTGGACAACTACTCTATGTTTATAGACAGCCTTGAAATAGCCGTATCGCAGCTCGGCAAGAGCCTTATAGCCATAGGCGATTTAAACTTGCAGAACAACGGCGGCGACGAAGCTTTGACCAAGCTTGAGAGCATGCTGCCCGTAAACTACGGCAACACGGCGAGGGACCAGAAGCTTTACACCATAATTATAGACTGCTCTTACAGTATGTCTATAAACAGCAAATTCGCGAGCGCCAAGGCGGCGGCCGAGGCCGTTATAGACCTTTTGAACGAGGACGACGCCCTGTATATCGTTAAATTTTACAGCGAAGTAGACGCCGAGGAGACCAGGCTTTTCACCGAAGTAGGCGACGGTACCGAGGCCAAGGAATTTATAGAAGATCTTACCTATAACCAGGGCACGGTAATAAGCGGCGGCCTGAATAACGTGCTCGGGTACGTCCCGGGGTTAGGCTACAGCTCTGCGAGCGTGCTTATTATCACCGACGGCAACAACAGTTCTTCCGACAACGATGCGACGTATACCGCCGCGCAGACGCTGTACAACGACTATAATATAATTACCTCGGTTATAGACGTAAGCCTTCTGGCTACGGATAAAGAGAGTTCGCAGGTATTCCTTGACGCTTTGGCGACTTACGGCGGCGGCGAACACTACACATACAACAAGGGCGACCCGAGCAACAGCGATTTAAGCGGCATACTCAACCAGATTTCTAACGAGTTAGGCGAAACGGTGGTAGAGGGCAGCAGCCATTACACCGTAAACGTAAGCTATAAAAACTACAACGATTCGGTATTGGACGGCGTTAAAAACGGGGGGTATGTAGACAGTTACAAGCTTGAATATATCACGGGCTTTGTGGTAAGTTCGGCCAAGGCCAGCGCCACCACCATACTCACAACAAGTTATACAAGCGAAGGTTCGTCAAGGGCGACGACCGTGCCCGTATATTCCTACTGGAACTACGGCAACGGCAGCTCGGCGTCGTTTACAAGCAATATGACAACCTCCTGGGCGTCGCAGTGGATTTCTTCGGGCGTATTGAATACGTTTATTTCCGACGCGGTAACATCGTCTACCCCCGACGAGCGGGTAGAAACGCCCTATACGGTGACTATAAACGAGGGTAGCGACAGCTATTCTGTAGAAATTACCCCCGTAGAGGTTAAATCGGGGGCCACGGTAAACGCGTACCTCACCAAATCGGACGGTACTCAGCAGGTTCTGACGGTGGTATTCGACTCAACCTCTTACGTAACGTCGTTCAGCGTGGACGAAGCGGACACATACACGCTTACGGTAGAGTATGAGTATAAAGACGCTTTGGTAAGCAGCGACTATTACGTTGACGTGGCGTACCTTTCGGAATACGACAGCTTTACTTTGTACGAAGCTTCCCTTTTGTATAAGGTTATAGGCTCGGACGGCACCGTAAGCGAAGACGGGGCGTTCAAAATAGAAAACGACGAAAGCGAAGTGGATAAGAGCGAGCTTAGCCTTACCATACCTTTGCTGGTTGCGGCGGTTGTGCTGTTCGTGGCAGATATAGTCATCCGAAAGCTTAAATGGAACGACATTGTAAGTCTGTTTAAAAAGGTCGGCAAGGAGCGTAAAACATGAAAAAGTTCTTTATGTTAATCGCAACGCTTATCCTTACGATGTGTATATTTTTAAGCGGATGCGGCGTTATATCGCAGAAGATAGATTCGGGTACAAGTTCGGGAAGTTCCTCTTCGGGGAGTTCTTCCCCGGGTTCGGAAGGGATTTCTTCCGACGCGTACACCGTAACTTTGGTATTGCCCGACGGAGTTAGTTCTATGCCCGATTTAACGGGCATACAGGCCAAATGGACAAGCTCTACAAGCGTATACACGGCCGACTTTGATTCAAGCGGGTTCGCCTATTGCGAAGGATTGGACGGCGCATATGACGTAACTATTTCGGGCTATATAGACGGATATTCCTACAACCCTAACATCTACGATACGTCTTCGGGCAAAGATGTAAACATACAGCTTATCGCTTTGCAGGATTTCCACGGCGAAGACGGCTCCAGCGCCAAAGACGAGGGGCTGGCGTACGCCTACGAAGAGGGCGTATACCGCATAGAGTTTACCAAGGCAAATCAAAGGTTTCACTTTTTGTTTGCGCCTAATATAACAACCACCGGCTACACCTATTCTGTAGAGACGTACGCCGACACTATAGAAAACGAAATTAATCCTACATTATACCTGTACCTTAAATCTACAAGGGAAATTATGGGCGGCAATTCGAGTACCATAACGGGCGGTTCAGATTATAACGGTTCATACACGAAAAATGTGTATTACGAGCAGGATATGTCTGACTACACATCGTCGTCAAGCAACCCGTATATATACGTCTTCGGCATAAAATCAACAAACAGCGAGTACCCTAAGTACCTCGATATCTGCATAACGAAGGAGGGTGTGTACTCTGACGATGACTACTGGGAGAGCGTAGGCGGCAAGTATACCGCCGCCGAGACCGAGGATTACAACTCCGATTACGCGGCGCCTACGGGCGCGATAACGTGGATATCCGATCTGGTATCCGATTCAAGCTACGCGCATCAGTACGACTTCTCTTATCTGGAGACCTACTACGATTCAACCACCAAATACTGGTACCTTGATTGGAACGGCGAAAGATATCTCATATTTGTAGAGCTTAAATCCTGCCATTACCCTTATACGGGCGAGGAAGGTTACTCCAGGACGATATATAACTTTTATTCTATATCGTCGCTGTGCGGAAGCACGGGCGTTTATTACACAAGTGTTATAACAGATTATCTGACTACGGCGACTACAGAGGGGTACCACCCCGTAACGCCTCAGCTTCAGACGTTCCTGTACGATTTCAGCGCGGGCAACCTGTTCTTTGATAACACGGGCTACGGCAGCATGGAAAATTTAGGCTTTACGTCAAACGACTCTAACCAGTGGCTGTTCGCCTGCGGCATATACCTTAGCGACCCTGTGTAAATGAGAGCGGATGATATCTGAAGCCTCGAACCACTTGGTTTTCCGCGAGTTCTCGCGAGATTGCCACGCTACGCTCGCAATGACGGGGTGAGCTATCGCATTGCACCCTTGCCTTCCTCTTGAGGAGAAGCCTTAATATCACAATAGCCTCCCCTAATAGGGGAGCCTTGAACAGGGGAGCCTTAAAAGGGAAACGGAATAAGAAAAAAGAGGTAATAATCTATGAAAAAGATTTTCTCAAAAGTAATAATGGCGGCGCTGGCCGTAGCGCTTATCGCGGCGCCTGCGTCGGGCTGCGACAGTCACGAACACAGCGTATCCTCGTGGACAATCACACAGGAGGCCACGTGTACAACCGAGGGCGTACGCGAGGGTGTCTGCACCATCTGCTACGATACGGTTACCGAGGCCATACCTATAGACCCCGATAACCACTCTTACGGCGAATGGTCGGTCGCTGCCCCTACTTCAACCAAGGTAGGCACGGCGGTAATAACCTGCGAGGCGTGCGGGCATACAGAAATTGTCACCCTTCCCCCGTTTACGTATGTAACGACGGCCAACGGCGATTATAACGCCGCCTACGCCGATATATACGGCGATTACATCAATTATACTGCTGCCGCAAAGACTCGCCCCGCGGTAAACGCCAGCGGCAAACTCACTTATACCGTCACCTATACATACCCTCACGAGCTCGGCGATATTGTCTTTGACGTAGAGGTAGAGGTAGGCTCTGACGGCATACAGTCGGTAACCGACGCCGTAAGCATAGCCACCGCGGCGGAGTGCCACGACCTTATCCGTTCGGCAACGGGCGTCAGGGGCGACAGAAAGGTAGATAGCGGCGTTATAACCGATGAAATGATTGAGTCATTGGCAACGGTTTCCGATGATAATATGTACGCCAATGCGTTCAGCTACGAAATGTACAAAGAATATACGCATATTTTGGCAAACGACGGCACAGAGTTCTGGCTCGGCCTTGACGACGGCGAAATTTACGGCTATTCAAAGGATTCGTACAACAACTTCAATATATTGAGCGTGCAGAATTACTTCTACGGCTTCAGATATTACTCAGCCTATACAGATACGTTAGGCTACTACTACGGCACTGAAAACTTCCTCGCGGGGCTGTACGCCTACGCCAGGGAAAATCATAACGGCGACTTTACCGAAAGCGTAAATTCCGACGGGTCGTACTCCTTCTCGTTCGGCTCGTATACGGTATACAGCGGCGGTACGAACGGCGCGTTGTTCTCTAAGATAGAGGTGACGTTTACCTTATCCGACTCCTTTACAGTAGAGACGCTGGATTACTATTCGGTGACGTACGCAAACGACAGCTCGTCTTACGATAGCAGTACGGGCGAATGGAACTCCGACGCGACGTTTAAGTTTGACGACAACGGCAACGCATACGTTGTAAACGGCAACGGAACCAAGTACCTGGAATCGTATACGGTAACGCAGACATTGCGCCAGGCCGGCGAGACGGAATTAGCTTGCCCGTACGGGGTTGACACCCGTTTCTACGATGACTTTGACGTGACTTACAACGGCGAAGTTATAAACGAAGATACCTCTATATCCCTTGTCGCGGGCACGACCTCGGGCTTTGTATTCTCCGTTACAAACTTCACCCCCGACGGTATAATAGGCGATACTTTAACCTTCTATTATAAAAAGTACGACTCTGAGGGCGACTACGAGTACGTTGAAATTGACTACGGAACCGAAGCTACCGAAAAGATAATGATCTATATGAACGACAGCAACCAGTTCCGCATAAAGAGCAACATAACGGGCGAGCTTACCTTTGCCGTATGCTCTGCAAAGGTTACAAAAGAGTTTACTATAAACTTTACTTCGGCTACGCCTAGCGAGCTGTTCCCGACGGTATATAACTACTACAACAACAACGGCAGCGAAACTTACGTAAACAGCACCCCTACAGAAAGTCACGAAAATACTGCAACCGTTTACGCGGGCCAGCCTGTATACTATAAGGCGTCGCTGAGCGCTTCGGAAGCGGGCAGCAGGACAGAAAGCTTTACAACCAAGGTCACCGATGCCGAAGGCAAAGCTGTGGATTCAAGCCTGTATTCGATATCCGACGCTATATCGCTCGATACCTCAACAGAGGAGGGCGTCTCCGTTTCGTCGTTTACAGCCTACAAGACGGGCACATACGTGCTTACGCTGACTTCAACAGAATCTTCTTCGGTAACGTGTAAAATTACGGTTACGGTAACCGAGATACCCGATATATCTCAGATTTTAAGCGGTACGTACAGCGGAACGTTCGCCTTGAGCAAATATGATGTTACGGTTACGTTCGGCGAAATAACGACTACCGAAATAAATTACACCATAACTGACGACGAGGGCGTGACAAATACCTACACGGCGACAAAGCACACCGTAACGGCGACGGTAACCTGCAAAGGCACAATGGAAGTAGAGTGTGTCTTCTACACCGACGAAGACGGTACGATAATAAGCTACGCCATAACGAGCAACGTCTACGCTGAAATTACGGGCGCTGTAAATATGATAGAGTCTGAAACTCTGAATATAGACAGCCTTGAAGAGGATGAACAGGACTTCTACAACTTTGTAATATCTTTAAACGAGGCGTTTGACCTTACGATAAAAAATATTTACGACGGCGAGGCCGACACGTTGATATTGAGGCAGTCAAACTGAAAACAATATAAATAACCGAACGGACAGAGCTTTTCAGCTCTGCCCGTTCGGTTTTCTTTACTTATTTTCTATTCCATATTTTCATTTTAAAACAGCAAACTTAAATAAAGCTTAAAAATAATTTATTTAAGATAATTTTACAGGGTAAAAGCGCCGCACACTCCGTGTGCGACGCTTTTAACAAAAGGGAATAGAATATGTATAAGTAAAGTTAACCGCCGCAAAAAACGCGGCTTTGAATTTAAGTGTTGTTTTACTTGTTACTATTGTAACGCAAATAAAAACAAATTGCACCTGTTTTTATATGGATTTTTCAGATTTTACAATTTTTTTATAAAGCGAGGGCCTTTTTAAACCAATTCTCCCCGAAAACTTCGGGGAGAATTGGTTCTAAGGAGAGACTTTCATCATGATGGCTTATCGCTTATCTTTATCTAGCTTTTATTGTCTGGTCGTGTTTCAGTCTTTTTTGTCGTCTTCTAAGTCAATTACGTTTTCGTCAGATTTTTTTGCTTCTTCGGTTACGGCTTTGTGTACCCTGCTGAGGAATATAAGCACAAAGACGCTGTAAAGGGCTTCTAATATTATGAGTATGCCGAGCGTTATGAACAGCCACCTCTGATCGCTGATAACAAGCACGAGTATGGCGAGCACGATTTCTATTACCGCGCCGATAAGGGGAGCTATCCACTTCTTTTCTTTAAGCCTTAATTTGTCGCAAACTTCCTGTATTTTTTCAAACGCGTCAACAAATAATACTACGGCGAGTATTACGAGTATTACAGCTATAAGGGTAGAGAGCCATTGGCTTTTTACGCAAAGCACTATGCCGAGCGCGAGGTAGGTAAGACCGTTAAAAAGGTACTTTCCCTTAGCTTCCTGCGGTTTGGTGACAAAATACATCACCGTGAGCATTACGCCGCCGATAATCATTATTACGCCTACTATTATGGCGAGAATCCTTATAAATTCGGCGGATTCCACAATAAGCAGTACGCCGAAAATTATCTCGATAAGGCACCATACAAGCGCGGTGGCGTTCTTTTTCAAAAATTCCATTTTAAATCTCCGTGTAAAGGGCTTGATTTTACGCCCCGAATGTATTATTATTTTATCATACAAGTGTTTATTTTGCAACAAATATACATATTCATTAATGTGTGTGTATGTTGTAAAATAGACAAAAATTAGTATTTTTGTCTATTTTACAACTGAATGGCTGCATTTTGTTATAAAAAACTTACAGGGGGGAATTATGAAGGAAAATCAAAGGACTAAACTTACAAAAAAACTTTTAAAGGAAAGCCTTTTAAACCTTTTGAAGGAAAAGGATTTAGACAGCATTACGGTGACCGAGCTCTGCGCGGGGGCTCAGATTAACAGGACTACCTTTTACAGGTATTACAAGTTCCCCGCCGACGTTTTGACCGAGATGGAGAGGGAGCTGTTTACCGAGATGAGGGACGCATTGAAAAACGTGAAAACGGCGGACGAGGCGTTAGATTATCTTAAAACCATCTGCAGAAGGTGCGCCGACAAGACTGACCCCTTAGGCTTCTTTTTAAGGTATGACATAGGGGCCGAGCACGCCCTTATTTTGAGGGATCTGTATAAAAGCGGCAGCGATTTTTATAACAATGTTGACTCTGACGAAGAGCATAATAAAATTATAGCCACATATTTTGCCGGCGGTGCGTTTTTTTATTCTTAAAATGTGGATTGAGGGGGAGATTGATCGTACCACCGACGAGATGGCCAGCCTTTTGTGGCAGCTTATGACTGGCGACTATTCGTCTTTGGCCAACCTTAAATAAAGGGGCTTAAAAAAATATAAAACGCCGTACTTTTTGTACGGCGTTGAATTTTTATATGAGGGCGGCGGTTAACGCGCGCTGTAGAAGAAGCGACGGGAGGGTTCTTCCGCGTTGTCCTTTTTCGCGTTGTAGTCAGAAATTTCGTCGGCGAACATCTGCTCTGCGAGCGAAATAGATTCCGAAAGGGAGAATTTTTTTGCGAAAGTCGCGTATCTGCCGCTTGCGGCGGCCCTTTCCGAGGGGTGTTCGTACCAGTAGTCCATTTTGCGGGCGAGGTCGTCTTCGTCGTTGTCTTTAAACAGTGAAAGGGGGCCTAACGCAAACTGTTTTGTGGCCGAAAGACTGCTTTCGGCTATTACGGGCACAAGCCCGCAGGCTATCGCCTCTATGCAGGCTATGGCCTCTATCTCTACCGTGGCCGAATGTACGTACAAGTCGCTTTTTTGCAGCCGTTCTATAAGCTTTTCCTTAGGCAAAAAGTCAAACGAAACGTCTACGCCAAGCTTTAAGGCGAGTTTCTGCAAGTTTTTTTTCTGCGCCCCGTTGCCTAAAAGGGTGAGGCGGATATCCTCTTTATGTTTGCTTTTGGCTATGGCCTTTATGATAACCTGCTGGTTTTTTTCGGGGGCGAGCCTGCCCGTCATAACTACTTCAAACTTGTCGTTTACAGGTTTTTGCGCGGGCGGCACAAAAGCGGGGTCGTAGCCGTTTGATATAACGTACAACTCGCCTTTATACCCGTGGTCAGAAAGCTGCTGCGCTATAAACGCCGTAGGGCAGTGTATTCTGTCAAAATCCTTGTAAAATGTCTTTTTAAACCAGTAATATATAAAGGTGTTGAAGGGCTTGATCTTCTCTAAATGAGCGTTGTAAGATATATTTTCGGGCTGTACGTGGAAGGCCGCCGTGGTAGGGATGTGCATCTCGTCGGCGAGTTTTTTGCACTTCTTTTCAAGCTTGAAGGGGAAAATAAAGTGTACGATATCCGCCCCCGTAAAGGCTTTGCGGACCTTTTCTTCGTTGAATTTGCCGAATTTTATCTGGCTCCTCGCCGAAACTTCGGTAAGGATAGGCACATACCTTTCGTCTACATTGCAGTCGTTCTCACCGTCTGCGCCTACGGCTACAAGCCTTACTTCGTGCCCCTTCTGCCTCAGGCCGTCGGCGAAACGCCTCGCCGTCATAACCGAGCCGTTTGTAAGGCAGTCTATTAAATCTATTACAATACAAATAACCATTTGTCTTCTCCGATTAAAAATTAAACCTATACAGTTTGCTTTTATACTGTATATATTAAACCAAGATGATAAACATAGTCTAAAAATTTTATAAACGCAATATAAACTTTGGTGAAATTTTTTATCCGCAAAACGTTATTTTTGAACTTTCCTTTTTATATGCAGCCGTTGATTTTTTTTTATTGTTATGGTAAAATGTGGTTAAGCTTACAGTGCGTTAAAGCGTACGGAGGAAAGTTATGGCAAATTTACTTGTAGTGGAAGACGACGCCAATATGCGTCTGTTGCTTACGGCGAGGCTTAAATCGCGGTATACGGTGATAACCGCTGTAGACGGCGAGGACGCCCTGGATAAGTACGACGGCGGCAATATAGACCTTATTATAACCGACATTATGATGCCCCGCATGGACGGGTTTACTTTTATCGAGGCGTTGAGGAGCAGGGGGGATGACGTCCCCGTAATTATGCTTACCGCAAAGACCGACCAGCCCGACAAGGGCAAGGGCTTTGCCGTAGGCACGGACGACTATATGACAAAACCTGTAAATTTTGAGGAGCTTATCTGGCGTATAGACGCCCTTTTGCGCCGCAGCAAAATAGCCAACGAGGGCAAGATAGTTATAGGCGACGTTACAGTGGATAAAGAGACTTTTTCGGTGACGCGGGGGCAGGAAGTGACGGAACTTCCGTCTAAAGAGTTCCAGTTGCTGTTTTTATTGCTGTCTTACCCTAATAAAATACTCACCAAAGAGACCATTTTAGACAATATCTGGGGCTACACGTCAGAAAGCGACGAAAACACCGTGCGTACTCATATAAACAGGCTGCGCAACAAGTTCGACGGCTACCCCGAATTTGAAATAGTCACCGTTCGCGGCATAGGTTACAAGGCGGTCATAAAAAATGAGCAAAAAAAATAAAAAACGCAAGTGGTCATTCGACAGACACACTGTAATAATCTACCTGATGGTATTTTTCGGGCTTATCGCCATAAGCGAGCTCGCCGTATATATAGTCGACTACATTATAAACGATCAGGATATGGACGCCTATTCGCTCACCCTGTATATAGTTTTTGTGATATCCATCGCCGATACCATAGGTATACTGTGCTTAAACAGAAGAAACTACAGGGAGCTGCGCCTTTTGACCGATGGCATAGATAAAGTGGCCGATGGCGACTACACGGCAGAAATTCCCCTGCCTAAAAGGGGTATGTTTAAGGAAGTTTACTCCAACTTCAACAAGATGACCAAGGAACTTTCGGGCGTACAGCTTTTGAAAGAGGAATTTATACAGGACTTTTCTCACGAGTTTAAAACGCCTATAGCCTCGATAAACGGCTTTGCAAACCTTCTTATCGAGGGCGACGTCACCGACGAGGAGAGGGCTCTGTACCTTAAAATTATAGCCGACGAGTCGGCGAGGCTCTCCACTCTGGCGGAAAGCACTCTTATGCTCAACAAGCTCCAGCATCAGGAGTTTATCGGCGAGGTGGCCGACTACCGCCTGGATCTGCAGATCAAAGACTGTATAATAATGCTTGAAAGGGACTGGTCGGCGAAAGATATCCAGATTTCTTCCGAGCTGGAGGAGGTTGTCTACCGCGGCAGCGAGACGCTTATGCGGCAGGTGTGGCTGAATATCCTCACAAATTCCATAAAGTTTACGCCGACGGGCGGGGAAATAGCCGTAAATTTAAAGACGGAGGACGGCAAAATCGTCGCGACGATATCCGATACGGGCATCGGCATGAGCGAGGAGGTCGCCTCGCACATATTCGATAAATATTACCAGGGAGATAAATCTCATTCCACGGCGGGCAACGGCTTAGGGCTTGCGATAGCCTACCGCATCGTAACTCTTTCAGGTGGAGAAATCGCAGTAAAAAGCGCGGAGGGCGAGGGCAGCACATTTACCGTAAAACTGCAATAGTTATGGCATATATCGGGGTCAATTTTCAAGCGGGGCGATTTTCGCCCCGCTTTTTTGTAAAAATATTAAAAAACCGTTGACAATTTGCTTGCGGCGGTATATACTGTAAATAGTTGCGAGTGCAACTGTTGCGTCTGCAACTTTACTAAGATGACATTATTGCAAAAAAATAACCGCCCTTAATGTGGTAGTTTTCGGCGATTATTTTCTTTTGATATGAGCTGAGGCTGACCGTTTACAGGTATTGCCCCTTGTTGTATTTTTATTATATAGCGTAAATTATAAAATGTCAACAATCTGAAAAATATTTTTATAAAGACAGGTTCGTTTATGATTAAATTTATGAAAAACATAAACCTTGTATCCCGCAGCGCCGAGCAATACAGGGAAGAAAGGCTGTCGCCCTTCGGCATAAAGGGGTGCCAGTCGCATTACTTTTTAGAAATCTGCCGCACGCCCGGCGTCTCGCAGGAAGAACTTTCCCGTCGGCTTTTTGTAAACAAAAGCAACGTGGCGAGGCAGATAAGCCTTTTAGAGGAGGGCGGTTTTGTAAAAAGAGAGGCGAAAGAGGGCGACAAAAGAACCTTCCTTTTATATCCTACTCAAAAGATGCTTGACGCTTTGCCCGAAGTCAAAAGGGTTCACGGCGAGTGGCGGGAGCTTGTAACCGAAGGCTTTACCGAAGAGGAGAGCGAACAGCTAAAATATTTAAGCGAAAAAATGGTGGAAAACGTCCGCAAATATATGGAGAACAGGCAATGAAAAAGACATTAGGCTACCTTAAGCCCTATTCGGGGATTACAGTGGCCGCCCTTTTTATAAAGTTTGTAGGCAGCGTGTCGGAACTTGTTCTGCCATACATACTCTCGCGCATAATAGACGACCTTATGCCGTATGGATATATCAGCGACATCTACCTTTCGGGCGGGGTTATGCTGCTGTTCGCCATAATGGCCTTGGTGTGCAACATAGTGGCGAACAGGCTTTCGGCGGTGGCCGCGGGCAGAATGACTCACGATTTAAGGTACGACCTTTTTTCCCGTACCTGCTATTTAAAGAGCGGCCAGGTAGACGGTTTTACCGTACCTTCGCTTATTTCGCGGCTTACTTCCGACACTTACTACGTAAACCAGATGGTCGCCCGTTCTATGCGGATGGGCGTAAGGGCCCCTATACTGCTTATAGGCGGGCTAATCTTTTCGTTTATAATGGACGCAAAGCTCGCCCTTATTATGCTCGCCGCCCTGCCTTTTGTGTGCATTGGCATCTATTTTATTACTAAAAAGAGCGTGCCTCAGTACGCCGCCGTGCAAAAAAGCGGCGACAATATGGTGCGTTCGGTGCAGGAAAACGTTACGGGCATAAGGGTGATAAAGGCCCTCTCTAAAGAGGATTACGAAAATTCCAAATTTGAAGGCGTGGCGGGCGACGTCGCCGAAAACGATTTTAAGGCGAACAAGATAATGTCGCTTACCAATCCTCTTACCACCCTTATATTAAACCTCTGTCTTGTGGCGGTGATAGTGGTAGGGGCGTATATGTCTGAAGACGCCGGCATAATGACGGCCTTTCTTTCGTACTTTACCATAATTCTAAACGCCATGCTCGGCATTTCCAAAATATTTGTGGAACTTTCCCGCGGCATCGCAAGCGCGGCGAGGATTGAAAAGGTGCTGGACGTTGACCCTTCGGAAGAGGTGTTTGACCTGCCCGAAAAATTCGATGACTGCGCCATAGCCTTTGAAGACGTCAACTTTTCCTATAACGGCAAAGAAAATAACCTTGAAAATATCTCCTTCGCGTTGAAAAAGGGGCAGTCTCTCGGCATTATAGGCCCGACGGGATGCGGCAAGAGCACGCTTATCAATCTTATGATGAGGTTTTACGACGTAAACTCGGGGGCGGTGTACGTAGACGGCGTAAATGTAAAATCGTATAAGGCGGACGATTTGCGGCGTAAATTCGGCGTCGTGTTTCAGAACGACTTTTTAATGGCCGACAGCGTGCGGGAAAATATAGATTACGGCAGAAAGCTGAAAGACGAGGATATAGAAAAGGCCGTTGAATGCGCGCAGGCGGCGGAATTTGTATACTCCTTGCCCGAGGGCCTGGAGTACGACCTCGCGCAGAAGGCGGGCAACCTGTCGGGCGGGCAAAAGCAGAGGCTTTTAGTCGCCAGGGCGCTCGCGGGCAATCCTGAAATTATCGTCCTTGACGACAGCTCGTCGGCTCTGGATTACGCAACGGACGCGGCCATGCGGAAGGCCATTACGGCCAATTACCCTGACTCCGCCAAAGTGATTGTGGCGCAGAGGGTGAGTTCGATAAAAAACTGCAACCTTATATTGGTACTGGACGACGGCAAAATCATAGGCGCGGGGGATCATGAGCGGCTTATGCAGAGCTGCGACGAATACAGGCGTATAGCCGAGACGCAGATGGGGGCGGGATTATGAGAGAACCGAGAATGAATTTAAGCGACCACCGCCAGTTTGAAAAACACAAGGTAGATTTAAAGTATATACTTAAAAACCTTTGGCGGTATATGAGGCCATACCTTCCTATGCTTATCGTTATATTTTTAGGCTCGCTCGCAGGCACGGGGCTTTCTCTTCTCGGCCCGCAGATTTGCGGAATGGCTATAGATGAGATTAAACCCGACGGTTCGACAAAGTTTAAAACTATTGAATTGTACGCGATAATACTCGCTATAACTTACATCGCATCGGGCGTAATCACCTACCTTACATCGCTCGGAATGAATTACGTCACCCGCAAAATGATTAAAAAAATGCGGCAGGATATGTTCGCGAGGCTGATTTCTCTGCCCGTCTCTTACTTCGACACCCGTCAGGCGGGCGATATAATATCCGTGCTTTCCTACGATCTGGATACTTTAGGGGCCTCGCTTTCAAACGACGTGATACTGGTGCTTACAAGCGTTGTAACAATAGTAGGTTCGTTTATAATGATGCTTGTAAACGCCGCTATGCTTGTGCTGGTATTTGTTGTGACTGTTCCGCTTACATTCCTTTTTACGTGGTGGCTTACAAAAAAAGTCCAGCCCCTTTTCAGGAAGCGTTCGGCAAAGCTCGGCCAGCTCAACGGCTTTATAGAGGAGATTATCTCGGGGCAGAAGACCACAAAGGCCTACAACGCCGAGCAGTCTGTAATAGCTAAATTTGAAGAAAAAAACAAAGACGCCGTAGACGCCTACACCGTGGCCGAAAGTTACGGCACAATATCGGGCCCTTCGGTAACGTTTATAAACAACTTATCCCTCGCCCTGGTGAGCGTGTTCGGGGCGATAATGTACATAAACGGCAGCATAGCCAATATCGGCAGAATTTCTTCCTTTGTGCTGTATTCAAGGAAGTTTACAGGCCCCGTAAACGAGATCGCCAACGTCATAAGCGAATTCCAGTCGGCCATAGCCGCCTCTGAAAGGGTGTTCAAGGTTTTGGAAGAGCCTTCAGAACCCGCCGACGGCGAGGACTGCGTAGAACTTGAAAACGTAAAGGGCGACGTAGAGATTGAACACCTTAAATTCGGCTATACGCCCGAAAAGGTAATAATCAACGACTTTTGCCTTAAGGCGGAAGCGGGCAGCGTGGTTGCCATAGTAGGGCATACGGGCGCCGGCAAGACTACCGTAATAAACCTTTTGATGAGGTTTTACGACGCCGATTCGGGAACTATAAAGATAGACGGCAAGGATATTACCAAAGTAACCCGCTCATCGCTGAGGAAGGCCTATACTATGGTTTTGCAGGATACGTGGCTGTTTGCGGGCACCATCTACGAAAATGTGGCGTACGGCAGCGAAAACGTGACGATGGACGACGTGGTAAGGGTGTGCAAGGCGGCAAAAATCCATTCCTTTATCTCTAAATTGCCCGACGGGTACAATACGATGCTTTCGGACAACGCCGTAAATATCTCTAAGGGGCAGAAGCAGCTTTTGACTATAGCGAGGGCCATGCTTTTGGATTCGCCTATGCTTATTTTAGACGAGGCGACATCTAACGTGGATACCCGTACCGAGCAGCAGGTGCAGGAGGCGATGCAGAGCCTTATGAAGGGCAGGACGAGTTTTGTTATAGCGCACAGGCTTTCAACCATCAAAAATTCCGATAAAATTCTGGTAATGGACCACGGCGACGTGGTTGAGCAGGGCACGCACGACCAGCTTATTTCCTCGGGCGGAACGTACGCTAAATTATACTACTCGCAGTTTGAAGGCGCCGAGTAGAGGCTTTTCCCTGTCATCCTGAGCGAGCGGAGCGAGTCGAAGGATCTCGCGGGAACCCGCGACCGATATACAACGCCAAAGCAAACCCCTCAGTCACTACGTGACAGCTCTACTGTGTATGCTTCGCTACCTTAATAGGGGAGCCAAAAATGTGGTGTGCAAAGTTTCGGGCTGTCGCCCTTAAGTAAAATGACATAGGGAAAAGTTCTAAATAACGGGCGGCTGCTATTTGCAGCCGCCTGCTTTGCTTTTAATTCAATCTTGCTTTTTATCCGTCATAATGTTTCACGGCTTTGTGTGAAAAAGAGGTGATATTTAAGGCAAATTTTAACTTTTCACATTTTTTTTAAG
>JAJPXK010000005.1:0-9932 GCA_021205485.1 Clostridia bacterium
TTTGTAAACAAAATATGCTTAAAAAATTTACTATAATTCTAAAATCCGAGCTGTATTTGTATAACACAAGCTCGGATTTTTATAGGATTGGTGCGGATAACAGGAGTTGCGCCTTGAGCGGACGCGCACGGTTGACCGTGCACTGCACGGTCAAGTCGTCGGTTGATCCCTCCGACCTTCGCTTCGCTCGCCTCCCCTCAACTCCTGTATTTATCCTCAATAAACCACATAAGGGGTTGCAAAAGCAACCCCTTATGTGGTGCGGATAACAGGAGTTGAACCTGCACGGTCGCCCACAGGAACCTGAAACCTGCGCGTCTGCCAATTCCGCCATATCCGCATAACGTTGAGAATTATAATAAAAAATCTTGTTTTTGTCAAGCGAAAGAATATTGCCTGAAAAAAATTAATAAAATAATTCAAAACGTTTTAAACATCATTACTTACAATATTTATTTTCAATCTCGGTAATTTTATTTACGCGGCGTTCGTGCCGTCCGCCTTCGAACTGAGTTGTTAAAAACTTTTCTACAATTTTTATAGCCAAACCTGGGCCTACCACCTTTTCGCCCATGGCGAGCATGTTTGCGTTGTTGTGAAGCCTGGTAAATTCGGCGCAGTAGGTGTCGTGGCAATGCGCGCAGCGTATCCCCTTTACCTTATTTGCGACGATAGAAACGCCGATGCCCGTAGAACAGATTACAATACCGAAATCGCATTCTCCGCCAGCGACTGCCTCAGCCGCTGGCAAAGCGTAGTCGGGATAATCGCAACTGTCAAAACTATTTGTGCCAAAATCTTTGTATTCATAACCGTTTTCAGTGAGATACTTTATAATCTCTCTTTTAAGGTTGAGTCCGCCGTGATCGCAGGCGAGAGCAATTTTCATAACTTTATCTCCTTTAATCAATAGGTTTTGCATTGATAATAAATTTTTCTATAATCGCAGGGCAAGCTTTTTTAATCGCCTCCCTTGTAATTCTGTATACGTCTACGCTGCTTCCGTAGGGGTCGGGAATTTCGTAACCGCAAATCTCTTTCATGCTGTAAACTTTGCCGCAGCCTTCTAAAATTTGCTTTTGCTTTTCGGTCATGCAAATAACCACTTCGCTCTTTTCTATTATGCTTTGCGTAAGCTGTTTAGGGGCAAATTTATCTGCCGTTACGCCGATTTCCTGTAAAACCTGGCGGCTGTTAGGCGACATACCGCCACCTACTTCGGCAAAAATTCCGCAGGAAGTTACGTCCCACCACTTTATTTTACGCTTTTTTATCTCTGCCCGCAACAAAGCTTCGGCCATAGGGCTGCGGCAGGTATTGCCCGTGCATACGAACGTTATCTTTCTTCTTTTCATTGCTTGCCTCCGCAAGCTTTCGTAAGCCTGTTCATTACCCCCGCCATAATACCGTCCTGTTTTTCGGGGGCAATGGCAATAATAAGCTCGGCAACCTGTTCGCCTTCGCGAAGCTTGCCGTAAAGGCTGGCGGCAATTTCCTCTTCGGTTTTTCCTAAACAAAGAATATTTTTTACGCCTAAAACTTCAGCGCAGGCCGAATCGCACATAATATAGGCATTTACGCCTTTAGCTGTTTCGCTTAGGTACGCTTCTTTCGCTTGTTCAATTCTGTCAAACGGAAACAACATTGTGCAGCAGTTAGGCGAATAATGCTTGTACTTCATGCCGGGGGAACGGACTTTTACCCCTTCTTTAGGGATAAACACGTCGCAGCTTCCCGCGACTTCGGCAATCATCTCTTTAGTGATAAGGCCGCTTCTTAAAATGCAGGGTTTTTCGCCCGTAACGTCAAGAACGGTGCTTTCTATGCCGCCGCGGCTCGCCCCTCCGTCAAGGATGTAGGGTATTTTGCCGTTCAAATCGGCTAAAACATGCTCAGCCGACGTAGGGCTTACATGCTTTGAAATATTTGCGGACGGCGCCGCTATCGGCAGATCCAAATACTTTAAAAACCGCTGAGCCCCTTCATGCGAGGGTATCCTTACGGCCAAAGTATCCAGCCCGCAGGAAACGGTAGGCGAAACCGCCCCTCTGCTTTTATAGACCATGGTAAGCGGCCCCGGCAAAAACTTTTCGGCAAGCTTTTTCGCGTACGAAGGTATATCGCAGACCAATCTTTCTATATCGTAATCTTTATGTACGTGGACAATAAGAGGGTTGTCCTGCGGACGGCCTTTTACGGCGTAAATCTGTTTTACGGCGTCATCGCAGAAAGCGTTTGCCCCTAATCCGTACACCGTTTCGGTAGGGAAAGCGACAAGCCCGCCGCCCTCTATCACATTTTTTGCTAAAGCAAGGCTTTTTTCGTTAATTTCAACAATCTGAGTTTTCATTTATTTACCCTGCGTTGATTACTCGAACGGAATTTCCTCATCTCCGCCGTCATAGCCGTCGTCAGAGAAGGAACCTTCGGGCACATCCTCGTCTTCATCATCGTTTTTTGCTTTTTTGGCATTCTTTTTGTTTTTAGCGGCGTTAATCTCGCGGAGTTCATCGGGGTCGGGAGTAACGAATTTGGTAAATTCTCCCTTAAATCTGAGCTGGCACCTGCCAAGTTCGCCGTTACGGTGCTTGGCGACAATTAAATCGGCCATGCCCTTGACAATGCCCTTCTTTTCGATATCCTCCTGCTTGGCGGTAACGTCGGGCCTGTTGATAAACATAACCATATCGGCGTCCTGCTCTATGGCGCCAGACTCCCTCAAGTCTATAAGGGAAGGCTCGCCCTCTATACGGCGGAGCTGCGAAAGAGCTATGACGGGAACGTTTAGTTCCTTAGCCATAATCTTTAAATCGCCAGTAATCTGCGCGATTTCGCGCGTTCTGTTCTCTTCTGAGCGGCGGGAACCGCTTGACATAAGCTGTATGTAGTCTATCATTACAAGGTCGAGCCTGCCGCCGTTTTTAGACTTAATACGTCTGCATTTGGATAAAATTTCGGCAGGAGTTATCCTTGCGGAGTCGTCTATGGTTATGCTGAGCTTTTTTAACTCTTCGCTTGTTTTAAGCAAAGCCTTCCATTCGTTAGGCGAAAGCTTGCCCGAAAGCGCGTTAGACATGCTTACGTTCGCCGCGCTGCAGAGCAACCTTTGAACTATCTGCGACTCGGGCATTTCAAGCGAAAACACGGCGCAGACGTTGCCCTGGAAGGCAGCCGCCTCTACTATGTTCATCGCAAGCGATGTTTTGCCCATGCCGGGGCGGGCGGCTATGACTATAAGGTCTGACCGCTGAAGCCCGTTGGTAAGTTTATTTAAAAACGGAATGCCTGTAGGTATGCCCCTTAACGCGTCTTTATCGGTAGCTATAAGCTGGAATTTGTCTAATACGTCAGAAATTACCGTGCTTTCCCGTATATCGTGCATTGTAGAGCTGTCGCCCGTCTTAGAGATGTCGTATACAAGCTTTTCGGCGTACTGTATGCTTTTGAGCCCGTCGTCGCTTGAAGACGAGTTTTCTATAATCTGCCTTGCGGCGCGTATAAGTTCGCGGTTTATGCTGTCCCTTTTTACAATATCGAGGTAATACCTGAAATTTGCAGCCGTAGGCGTCTTCTGCGTAAGCTCTATAAGATATTCGATGCCGCCTACTTTCTGAAGGGTACCCTCTTTTTCAAGGTCGTCGGTAAGGGTAACCATATCGACAGGCTTGCGTCTGTTGAATACGCGCTGTATAGAAGCCATAATAAGCTTATGAGATTCCTGATAAAAATCCTTATCTTCTATTTTGTCGACAACTTCGGCCAAAATGTCGTTATCGATAAACATACACCCTAAAAGCGCCTGTTCAGCCTCTAAATTGTTAGGTAAAACGGTTGTTTTGTCTGACATAGTACTCTATATTCCTGTTAATTTCTCAAATTCGTTTAAAGTTTCTTCAAATTCCGTCATTGCTACCTTATAGGGTTTTTCGTCGGATAAGTCCACTCCCGCAAGTTTTAATATGGACACGGGGTCGGTAGACGAACCTGCCGAAAGGAATTTGAAGTAATCGTCTACGGCGGGCTGACCTTCAGTTAAAATACGCTTAGCTATATTTATCGCGGCGGTAATTCCCGTGGCGTATTTATAGACATAAAAAGCCCTGTAAAAGTGAGGAACCCTCATCCACTCGCAGGAAATGTTGTAGTCGTGTTCTACCTCGTCGCCGTAATACTCTTTACCTAACTCGGCATAAGTTTCGCAAAGATTCTCCTTTGTCAAAGGCTCTCCCCTCTCTGCCATAGAATGAGCTTTATATTCAAACTCGGCAAACATTGTCTGCCTGTGCAGCGTCGCGCGGATTGTATCGAGGTAATAGTTTAAAAGATACTTTTTAAGCTGAACATCTTTCACATCTGAAAGCATATATTTTAAAAGCAATACCTCGTTTACCGTGCTTGCGACCTCGGCCACAAAAATTTTGTAAGAACTCTTCGCGTACGGCTGGTTTTTACACGAATAATAAGTATGCAGAGAGTGACCCATTTCGTGAGCTATGGTAAAAATATCGTTTGTCGTAGGCTGGTAGTTCAATAAAACATACGGATGAGTTCCGAATGTGCCTATGCTGTAGGCCCCGCTCTTTTTGCCTTCGGTTTCCTCTACGTCCAGCCACCTTTCGTCATGGCCCTTTCTTAAAAGATCCTGATACTCCTTGCCGAGGGGCGAAAGTCCTTTTATTACATATTCGTACGCTTCGTCGTAGTCCATCTTCACGTCTACGTCGGCTACAAGCGGCGCGTAAACGTCGTAAAAATATAATTTGTCGTAGCCTAATATCTTTTTTCTGTCGGCCATATAGCGGTGCATGGCAGAAAGATTGCTTTTTACAGAATTTATAAGGTTATCGTACACCTTCCGGTCAACGTCTTCGGAAAAAAGGGCGCAGTCGAGGCAACTGTCAAATTTATACGCCTTGCTCAAAAAAACGTCGCTCTTTACGCTGCCGTAATAGTTGGCCGTGATGGTGTTTATAAGGCTCTGGTATGCGGCGTAATATTTTTCGTAAATTTCTTTGCGTTCTTCCCTTGTTCCAGAGTGAAGCGCTATGCTATAAAGCCCGTGAGTAAGCTTTGTCTTTTCTCCTTTATAAGTTACCTCGGTAAGGGGCAGGTCGGCGCTGTCTATCATAGCGAAAATTTCTGAAAAAGTATCCAGAGATTCGCCCGCGAGGGCTACAAGCCGCTCCTGATCTTCTGATATTACATGAGGCTTGCCCTTAATAAGACACTTAATCATATAGTCATAGTCGGCAAAATCTTTATCTTCAAGAAGGCTTTTTAAATAACTTTCGTCAAGTTCTGACATTTCAGGCTGAAAAAAGGCCGTTTCGGCATTCAAAGTTGTGGCAAGCGAGCCGACTTTGGCGTAATACGCCGTGTATCTGGAATTACGCGTATCCTCGTCGTGCTTCATATGCGCATACATGCCGATCTTCATAAATTCTATAGAGAATTGGTCGTTTTCTTTCAGATATTTTAAAAGTATTTGTTTATCCCCGAGTTTGCCAGCATACTGCGAAAAGTTAACAGAAGAACTCAATTTATCAAATGCTTTTTCCCATTCCTCGTCGGAAGAAAAAATATCTTCAACTTTCCACTTGCGGCTTTCTTTAACTTCATTTCTTTCCATAAATACAAATCTCCTAATTTTTGTTTGAGTGGATTGGCGCGGGAATAAGTCCGCCCCTTGAAATAAATTTAGAGGCCGACATATTGTGTACGGGCATTATAGGGGCTCTGCCTAAAAGTCCGCCAAAGTTTACGCTGTCGCCTACGCCCTTATTCGGGGCAGGTATAACCCTTACGGCCGTAGTTTTATTGTTTATCATTCCTATCGCCGCTTCGTCGGCGATTATGGCGCTTATTGTCGTTGCCGTTGTGTCGCCCGGCACGGCTATCATATCAAGGCCTACCGAGCAGACCGCCGTCATCGCCTCAAGCTTGTCTATTGTAAGCTGCCCTTTTTCGGCGGCTTCTATCATCCCTATATCTTCCGAAACGGGTATAAACGCCCCCGAAAGGCCGCCTACCCGCGAGCTTGCCATAACTCCGCCCTTTTTAACGGCGTCGTTGAGCATGGCGAGGCATGCGGTAGTACCGTGCGTTCCTACGCATTCGAGGCCCATTTCTTCAAGAATCTGAGCGACTGAATCGCCCCTCGCGGGCGTCGGAGCGAGCGACAAATCCACTATGCCGAACTCTGCGCCGAGGCGTTTTGCCGCCTCTTTAGCCACAAGCTGGCCTGCGCGGGTAATTTTAAAGGCCGTACGCTTTATCATTTCGGCAAGTTCTGTCAAATCGGCGTCAGGTATGGCCTCTATGGCGTGCTGTACAACCCCGGGACCCGAAACGCCTACGTTTATCACGGTATCGCTTTCGCCTACGCCGTGGAACGCACCCGCCATAAACGGGTTATCTTCTACCGCGTTGCAGAACACAACAAGTTTTGCGCAGCCGAAGCCGTCAGCTTCTGCCGTGGCCGAAGCTGTCTCCTTTATAATTTCGCCCATAAGTTTTACGGCGTCCATATTGATGCCAGACTTTGACGAGCCTATATTTACCGAAGAACAGAGCCTTTCAGTATTGGCCAATACCTCGGGTATGGTCTGTATAAAGGTCTTTTCGTAGTCTGCCATGCCCTTGTGTACAAGGGCGGAATATCCGCCTAAAAAGTCTATGCCGAGGTTTTTTGCGGCATCGTCCAGGGCTTTGCCTATTTTTGCCGACTGAGAGGCGAACGGAGCGCATATAATGCTCGCAGGCGTCACCGAAACCCTTTTATTTACTATAGGAATGCCATATTCTTTAGAGAGTTCTTCGGCGACTTTTACAATATTCTGTGCTTTATAGCAAATTGTGTCGTATACGGTTTTAGCCGTCTCTTCCGCGGTGGCGCGTATGCAGGGCAAAAGGGAAATGCCCATGGTTATCGTTCTTATGTCAAGGTGTTCCCTTTCCACCATATTTATAGTTTCAAGTACGTCGTTATTGTTGAACATTTTTTTCCTTAAATACTGTGCATAGCGTTAAAAATTTCTTCATGCTGAAGGTGTATGCTCATCCCTATCTTTTCGCCCATTTCTCTGCATTCGGTGGCAATGACAGAGAGCTGTTCGCTCGCCCCCGACATATCCACAAGCATAATCATTGCAAAGTAATCTTCTAAAATTGTCTGGCTGATATCAAGGATATTGACTCCTTTTTCGGCGAGGAAAGCGCTTACCTTTGCAATAATGCCTGTTTTATCCTTGCCTACCACTGTTACAACCGCTCGCATATTTTATCTCCTTAATCAGTTATTGTATTTATCCAGTTGTCTGTTGACTTCCAAAATGTGTACAGCCGTAAAAAAGCTCTTATATTTCAGCGACCAATCGGTGACAACGCCTACTACAGACTCTACGCTGAAACAGCCGTAGTACCTGCTGTCAGAGCTGTTATCCCTGTTGTCGCCTAAAACGTAGATGTCTCCTTCGGGAACGGTAACCTCTTCAAAATTATTTTCTGACGGCGTATTGTTTTCTGCAGAAACGTAACTTTCTTCAAGCATTACGTATTCGTCCGAGCCGCTGTACATAATATATACAACGCCGCCTTCCATATATAAACTGTCGCCGCCTTTGGCTATAACGCGTTTTATTATGTCGTTTTCTGGCCTTTCAATCACTACGATATCCCCGTAATCGGGCTCGGCGGTCAGCGAAATATACAGATAATCGCCGTGCGAAAGCGTAGAATTCATAGAAGGGCCTAACACTATAACCCCTCGGTAATTAATAACAAAAATTATTCTGCACAACAACAAAAAAGCGAGAACAATGATGATTATTGCCAGAGGGTCTTTATATAAAGGTTTTTGTTTTTTATATAACGATTCCAATTTACAACCACATTATGTTATTTACAGCGTACTGCCCGTCGCAATTAATTTCAAACTTTAAATTTAAATTAAAGCTTGAAAGGGTGGCGCCCTGACGGTTTTTGAAGTTCTTGCGGTCTAAAAGCACGCCTTGCCACACGCCGCCTACGACGTCTATTTTTATGGAATAAATATCAGACTTTTCCATATCTTCCATACTGAAGACGACTTTCGCGTCGTTGTCGCAGAAAATATCCAGCTTTATAAGGCTGCAGCCTTCGGGGGCGGCGTAACGTAAGCTGTTAGGCCGCAGGGTCATAAGGCCGCAAACGGAATACAATCCCTTTAACCCCTCCGCCTTTTCCACAAGTTTAGGCAAAGCGTCGTTTCCCGTCAAAAATACCCCGCCGACTGCAGAAGACGAGCTGTCCGCCACAGAAAAACTCTCCCCTCCGTCTTTGGAAGAATACAGAATACGGCATTTGTTCCGCATATTTTTAAAAGTACCCTTTACCTTTTTTACAACTATGCGCGACCACACGGTAAAACCGTTGCTGTAGGTGACATAGCACAAAACAAAGATAAGAGAAGTCTTTTCGTACACGTCAAGAAAATACCTGTAAGCCCCTTCAGGAGTTTTGCCTTTGTAACGGACGGCGGTCCATTCCCTCAAAGAGGAATCTATGCAGTCCTCGGCCATATAAAAGCCCATATCCTCCACCTCGCCGTTGCGGTCGATGGAAACCTGAGCGACAAGGTTTTGTTCGTTGTCGGCGAGCACGCTTATATCGGCAGGCTTAGGCAAAAACACATGGCGCTGCTTTACAAATTTATCGAAAAACATAAACATATCGCGGGTGCTGCCTACGCTTATGCCTCCGCTGCAGTGTACAGAGTACGCTATAACCGACAAATCGGAATACTGTTCGTTGATGCGGGAAAAGGTGTCGTACGCCCTGTCGTAGTCAAAATGAGGGTCGTTTGTAGAGCAAAGCATAAGCACGGGGCAACGCACAAACGGGGCGTAAGCCTGCGAATCTATGCCCGCTATATAGCGATATCTTTCGCTGTCTAAAGCAGGTTCCGAAGTGCTGAATTTTGAAAAACCCGCGTAAGCCTTCCAGCCTACGGCGCATACGGTTACGGCGCAGGCGGCGTCTACCATAGTTATGAGCTTCCATACTATATCTCCGCCGTCGCGTATGCCCGCGGTACCTATCCTGCCTACGTCTTCCCTCTCTTCAAGATATTTATAGGCGTATCTCGCCACGGCGACCCATTCATACCAGCTCGTCCGGAAAGCGTCGTCGTCTACATAGTCCTTGCGTCTTCCCGCCTCAAAATAATTGGCGTAGCTTACGTCGTCGGGATAAATTGTATATTTTTCTGTATTTTCGGCCTTGCCGCAATAATCGGGCATAAGTACAGAATAACCGCTTTTAACAAAAAACTTTAAAAGTTCTTCGTCTATCGTGCAGCAACTGTCAGAAAAAAGCAATATTGTGCTGTCTGACGGGTTAACTTCGCTGCAAGCGAACGCGGCGTAAATTTTTACCCTGCCGTATTTTGTCTGCCTGCCGTAAAAATAAACATACTCTATTTTTACCCCGTCTTCGATTTTAACCGAAACTGTTTCGGGTTTGCAGTCCAACGATATGTCAAAATTTTTCCAAAGGGAAAGAGGCGTCAATATGTCTGACAAAACATACTCCTTTCAGCAACTGATTTTTACGGTAGAACCGTGGCTTTCAGTCGCCTTGCTAACTAAAATTTTATTGTTTATTCTATGCTTAAGCTCATCTACGTGGCTTATAAGCCCTATAGTAAAGTCAGAGCTTTTTAATTTTTCCAATGCGTCAATTACCGTGTCTATCAAATCCCCGTCAAGCGTTCCGAACCCTTCGTCCAGGAAGAAAAACTCAATAGATTTTAACGAACGCCTGCAAATGGTATCGGATAACGCCAGCGAAAGAGAAAGAGAAACCAAAAACGTTTCGCCGCCAGAAAGGGTGTTGACCCTGCGTAAATTTCCGCCGTTGTAGTTGTCGCCTACGCAAAAGTTATTGTCTTCATA
>JAJPXK010000005.1:9942-18300 GCA_021205485.1 Clostridia bacterium
CCAGATGCTCGTTTGCGATATACTTCATAAACTTGTTATCTTTTATAAGTTTATCAAGCTGAGCTATAACGCCCCTTTCGGCGTTTAACTTTTCAAGTTCTTTATCAAGCTGTTTTTTCTGTTCAAGCCTCTTTTCAAAGCTTTTTATCTCGCTCTCTTTGACGGCCCTTAGCTGTACCGCCGACGAATAGTCGCTTTCGGCTTTGATTTTGCCCTCTTCTGCAAATTTTAACGTTTCAGCAGAAATTTCTATGCCGCCGCACTTCTTTTCAAGAACAGCGACCTGGCTTTCCACCGCAGAATATTCGGCGTTGTATCTGTTGTACTTTTCTATCGCCTGTTCATAGACGCCGTACTTTTTTATCCTTTCAAGGCAATCAGCGGCATCTGACGCCCCCGCCTTTTTAAGGCAGTCCTCAAGTTCCTTTGCAGCGGCCGCTTTTCTCTCTTCGGCGGATTTTAAAGCCTGCTCTTTGGCGGCTATTTTAACGGCGTATTCCGAGAGTTCTTTTTCGTATTTTTTAAGATTTTCCTCATCGGCCCTCTGCCTTGCCTTTACTTCCTCCGCCTGTTTGCGGACGGTTTCCGCGGCGGAATAATAATCGGCTTGTTCGCCAAAAACTGAGGATAATTTTTCTTTGAGAGAGTCAAATTCCCGTTTGAGCCGTTCGCCCTCCGCCAAAGCCTCGGCGAGCAATCCCTTTGCGTTTTCCTTTTTTTGTTTTTCTATTTCAAGCGAAGATACGCAGTTTTTTACCTCGTTTTCCGCTTCGCGGCGTTTTTTTAGCATATCGCTGAGCGTCTGAAGCTGCCCGCTTATATCTGTTTTTACATCTTTAACCGAAAGAATAAGCTGTTTATATTCGTCGGCTTTCGCGTTAAGTTCTTTGGTAATATAGTCGTAAAGGGCCGAACCGTCGGCAAAAAAGTTTACGCCGTCCTGCAGATCCTTTATATAGCAGAGATTTTTCGCGTATTCTTCCTTTAAAATACCGCCTTTTAGCTGAGAGGAGAAGTATTTATTCAAATCTGGTTCGGGCGTATTTTCAAGCTTTGCCTGCAGTAAATTTAACTTTTCATGCAAGTCGCTGACTTTTTTATTTATCTGGTTGAGCTCTGACTGCCTCTGCTGATATTTTTTTCGGCAGGCGGCCAGATCCTCGCTCATCTTTTTCAGTCTGTCGGCTTCGGGCTTTAAACCGCTCATCTTGCCATAAAGCTCGCTTAATTTTGCGTATTCGCCGTCGTAATCGCCGCCCTTTATCTTTTCGGCGAGCGAAGCTCTTTTGCTTTCGCAGGCAGCCGAAGCGTTCTTAAGATTTTGCCGTTCATTTAAATGATTTTCTATCTGCCGTGACAGATTTTTTACTTCTCCGTCGCGATCTGCGGCCGTCACGCAATAAGGCAATACAGCAAGCTGTTTGCCTAACGTGTCGTAGTAAGGCTTTTCAGCCCTTAAAGCTTCTAACTTGTTTTTGGCCAGTTCATAGGCCGATTTATCTTCAAAAAGCTTTTTTTGAAGGTTGTGAGCCGCCAATGCTTCGTCCGCCTGCTTTTTTAAAAGCGTCTCTGCCTGTAACAAAGAGGCTGCTTCCTCTTTCAGCTCTTTAAGTTTTTCTTTTGAGACGCCATCAAATGAATATAGCCTGCCCGTAAGGGTATTAAATTCCCCTTCCTTTTGAGCCTTGTAACGCGAAAGCTTAAATTTTAAATTCTCGCCGTATTTTTGCAGAGAAAATAACCTTTCTATGAGCTCGGTCCGCTCCGAAGGGGCAGATTTTACAAATTTAGAGAACTCTCCCTGCGGCAAAGCTATGCACTTTTTGAAGTCTTCTTCGTTTATTCCTATAATTTCTACAATTTTTGCGTCTACAGACTTTACATTGTCCGCAAGGCACTGTCCGCCTTTGTCGTCGTCTTCTTCAAGCTCGTAAAGCATGGCTTTATGCGTACCGCTTTTGCGTTTGATGCTGCGTTCCACGTAATACTTTCTGCGTTTTCCGTCAGAAAAGATGTCAAAGGTGAATTTAACCTCTAAGCTGTCGCATTTATCGTTGATTTTATCTGTTTTTACCGCGCTTCTGCCTATATCGCCGAATAGGGCGAAATTGATCGCGTCGAGGATTGTACTCTTGCCGCTGCCCGTTTCACCGAAAATGCCAAAAATCCCGCCCTTTAAAAGAGGCGTGAAATCTATCCTGGTATTTTCAGAAAAACTGTTTAATCCCTTAAATTCAAGATACAGAGGTTTCATTCTTCCTCCGTAAGCGAAAGGAACAATCCGAGCAATTCTTCGGACGGTTTTTCGCCGTATTGCGATTCATAGTACTCCGTAAAAAGTTGTGAAGCCGATTTTTCGGCGTTGGAAACGCCGTACGCCATGTCAGCGTTTTCAAGTACTGACATTTTAAGCGAAACTAAATTTTCATATTGCCTTAAAAGGGATAATTCCGTGGGCGTCAAAGGGGCTGTAAGGTTTAAAGTAAGCTCGGCGTAAGCGTCTTTATTAGCCTCAAGTACTTTTGCCCCGCCGGCGGCGTTGTTAGCCTGAAGCCTTACAAGCTGTTTAGCAGAGGTAATTTCCGCCTGCTCAAAATTTTCTATTCCGTTATCCGTCAGATCGAATATGTTTATAGATTTGCTTGCCCCCGCTTCGTCAAAGGAAAACCTCATTATGGCGCCGCTGTAGTAAATATGGTCGCCAAGCTTCTGTTTTTTATGCAGATGGCCTAACGCCGCGTAGACGCATTCGGGGAAAAGGTTCAAGCCTACCGCCCTCGCTCCGCCTAAGTCTATTTCGCGTTCGCTTTCGCTCGCCTTGCCGCCTGCGGCGAAAATATGCGATAAAAAAATTGTCGGATAGCTGTTATCCGTGTTCCCCCTCTGCCCGAAGTCTATCCACCGCTTCATTTTGTCGGAGAAACTTTCGTCAGACTTGCCCTCCTTAAAACGGGCCTCGTTAGGATACGGCAAACAATTTATATATACACGCTCACCGCTCTCATTTTCAAATACAACATAACCGCTGTCGGACATTACGGGATAACATTTTCCCCGTTTTAAGCAAGGTATTTTACGTAAATTGTTACCTATTATATATATGTTTAACTCTTCCGCAAGCGAACCTGCGGCCGTAAGGCGTACATAGTCGTCGTGGTTGCCGCTGATTATAAGCACGGCGCACGTTTTGGCTATTTCTTTTATCGCGGTGTAAAAAATTTCTTCCGCTTCGGCGGACGGAGTGTAAGTATCGAATACGTCCCCCGCGACAAGCAAAAGCTCTACCTTCTTTTCGCGGCAAATATCTCCGATTTCAGAAAGGACTGTTTTAAACTCTTCGCTTCTGTCCCTTCCTATAAGTTTTTTACCGATATGCCAGTCGGAAGTATGAGCAATTTTCATAACACCTTGCAATTAACTTTATTTTAGCCAAATAAGATTGATTTTTTCCGTCGGAATATGTATAATAATTGTCGCGGAGAAGGAATATCTTCTGTGGCGGCGTTAAAATATAAAACATATCCTGACGTCTCTTATTAATTATATTCCTTTTGAGCAAATAAATCAAGCGTTGAAGCAGGTTTTTGCAATATGGCTTTTATATCGCTTTCGCCCGAGCTGTCGGGGCGTTCCTTTACGGGCGTAGAAAACAAATTCATAACAAAATATATGCCCGTCCTTGACCCTTTGTCGGTAAAAGTCTACCTTTACGGGCTGTATCTTTGCTGCAACGGCCAGAATTTGTACACAATTTCTGACCTTGCTACGGGGCTGAACATCACCGAAGAACAGGCGGTAAACTGCTTTGAATACCTTGAAGAATTTGAACTTGTAAAAATCACAAGCGATTCCCCCTTTGAAGTTAGTTACCTTGAGGCGGAAAACGTAAGGGGAACACCGAAGAGATACAAACCGGAAAAATACGGCGACTTTGCAAAGAGCGTGCAGAGCGTTATAAAGGGCAGAATGATTTCGCCTAACGAATACCAGGAATACTTTTATCTCATCGAAGAATACGGCTTTGAACAGTCTGCCCTGCTTATGATAATAAACTATTGCATTAGTTTAAAAGGCGACAGCATAAGGCCGCAATACATAAAAAAAGTCGCTCAGAGCTTCGCCGCCGAAGGGGCGGTTACAGCAAGACAGGTTGACGAAAAACTTTCGGCGTACACTTCTTCCACCCCCGCGCTGATAAGAATTTTCTCTGCCGCAGGCATAAAACGCCAGCCCGACGTAGAGGACGACAAACTCTATAAAAAATGGAATACCGAAATGGGCTTCGGCGAAGACGCGATAATCGCCGCGAGCAAATATTTTAAGACGAAAAATGTTGCTAAACTTGACGAGGCCCTGACGGAACTGTACAAAAACAAGCGGTTTGACGTAAAAGAGATTGAATTTTACTGCAAAAATAAAAATTCCGTGTACAACGCCACGCTTGAAATCGCAAAGGCCCTCGGCGTGTATATGCAAAACTCTGCCCCCTATATAGAAAATTACGTAAACGTATGGTGCAACGACGGCTACGATTTTGACACTCTCAAGAATATAGCCTCCTACTGTTTTACGCACGGCAAAAACTCGTTCGAAGATATGAATTTGTTTATAAACGGCCTGTTTGACCAGGGCATTGTAAACAAAACCGCGGTAGATTCTTACATTGCTCAGCGTAACGCCGACGACGAATTGATAAAAAACATACTTGCGGCCTGCGGGCTTTCCCGCAAAATTATCAACTGGGACAGGGAATGCCTCGCCCGCTGGAAAAACTGGAATTTTTCGGACGAAATGCTGCTTAAAGCGGCTGAACTTTCGCAGGGCAAAAGCAACCCCGTGGCGTATATGAACGGAATACTTTCCTCTTGGAAAAACGACGGAATATTTACCGCCGACAAAATAGAAGGTATAAGCCACGCCTCCTCCCGTTCAGACGGGCCCGACAGGGCGACGATAGAACGCCACTACGCCGAATTGAGGCAGATAGCCGAAAGCAAGGCCGAAAGCGTTCTTAAAAAGGCTATGTCGGACGGCGAATACTCTAAACTGCATAAACTTATAGATAAGCTGAATATCGATTTGGTTTTCGCCGAAAGCAGAGGCGAAGACAAAGCCGAAGAGATTAAAACGGAACTTGGACAAGCCGAAAGAAATGCCGACGAAAGATTAAACGTGTTAGGGATAGACAAAGCAGATTTTAACCCTAAATACAACTGTCGGATATGCGGCGACACAGGTTACGACGCAAACGGCAAGCAATGCAGTTGCCTTAAAAAATTTATAAACGAATATAAGGGAAGCTGATTGCAGCTTCCCTTTTTATCGTAATTATTGATGCGTAAGCTTGCTATAAAATTCTTATTTTTTTATAATTATAACACTGCAAATTAATTGACATTAAACGCCGATTTTCATATAATATCAAAGTAAGCTTAAATAAAGCTTGCTGCTATGGCTCAGCAGGTAGAGCACGTCCTTGGTAAGGACGAGGTCACCGGTTCAAATCCGGTTAGCAGCTCCATTTTCAACACCGTAATTAAAATACGGTGTTATTTTTTGCCTGCTAACCGTGTCATCGAAATATGGACGCTGCGGGGCTTTCGCCTCCTCGCTATTCCGTCGTTTCGCTCCTTACAAATCTCGGTTAGCAGCTCCATTTTTAACACCGTAATTAAGAATTACGGTGTTATTTTTTGTCATAAAACATATTAAAAAAACACGGCATACGTAAATACGCCGCGTTTATTACACTCTACAAAGACGCAAATATAATTTGCGTTAAATAAGTTTTTATCTATTTATACTTCTTCAGCCTTCTTTTTATAATGCAAAGTGCCGATTTTTATTTTATCGAAAGGTTTTGTATACGAAAGATAGGCATCGGCGCAGGGAGTTTTGCTCTGTTTTACGCAAGCACTGCAAAAAGACGCGTAACTTCCGCAGAGGTCGCTGTTGCACTTCTGGCTGTTATAGTATTTATCAAAATCTATAACTTTTTGTATGCTTTTTTCGTCTTTAAAAGAGTATTTACTCAGGATAGGCACCCTGTAACCTTTGTAACGCATTCTGTATTCGGCATACATTTTTGCGCAGAGATGGCTGCTGTGCAGAGGACAGCAAGCGCAGAAAGGCGCGTAACTTCCGCAAAGGTCGGCATTTAATATTTCGCTGTTTATGTACTTATCGTAATCGATAGCATTCTGTATAGCCTGCTTATCTTTTGTGCCTAAATTTTCCAGCATGAGCATGACGCTTTCCTTATTCCACATAGTAAAAAACTCCCGGATAAAAATTTTTATATCTTTGAAACGGTTAAACCCGCCAAAATTTCTTCATACTTTTCCCTTACAAACGTAATGCTGTCGGGCGTTGTCACCGCGGCGGTGCCTCCCGCCACGCCGCAAAGAAGAATTTCCTGCAGAGAGGCCCCTTTAGCCAGAGCGTTTGCAGCGGCGGCGACCATACCGTCGCCCGCCCCTACCGTCGAGTTCATAGCGACGTTTATGCTCTTGCAATAGTAAGAATTGCTTCCGTTTGTAATTATCGCGCCCTGCTTCCCGAGCGAAAGCAAAACCCGCTTGGCCCCTAAATTCAAAAGCTCATAGCAGCCTGTAAGGGCATCCTCTTTGCTGTTTACCGTAATCCCGAGGGTGCTTTGCAGCTCGTCAAGGTTAGGTTTTACAAGATCTGCCCCGCATTTTAACGCTTCAAACATCCTGTCGCCGCACGCATCTACGATTTTTAACGTATTTTCGCCCGTCTGGCGTAAAATATCGCCGTAGAACGACGCGTCCATACCTTTTGCAAGCCCGCCTGAAAGCACCACGGCCTCGCTTTTTGTTGCAAGGCTATGCACAAGGGTCAAAAGTTCGTCCCTTTTTTGCTCGCTCACTTCGGGACTTAAATCGTTTACCTCGGTAAGCATAGATTTATTATCGACAAACTTATAATTTTCCCTTACCCTGCCTTCGCACCATACAAATTTATAGGGCACCTGCTCGTAATGCAGTTCCTGCTCGAACAATCTGCCGTTATCATTGTACATAAAGCCTGTAGCGTATACGTCGGCGCCGAGCCTTTTAAGCCCGCGGGCGACGTTTATGGCTTTGCCCGTATAATAAATGCGTTTATTTATTATTTTATTTGTTCTGCCGACGCTTAAACTGTCAACTTCCATATTGACGTCTATGCACGGACTTAAACAGATGCTTAAAATCATTTTATTTTTCTTATCATAACAACATAAAAAGCCGCTTTTAAAACGGCTTTTATCTTCACATCGAAATCATCTGCAACGTTTCGTAGAGCTCGTAATTGAATTTCTTCTTCATATTTACAGCTTCGATAATGTCCATATCGATAATTTCGTTTTTATGTATGCCTACAACCCTGTTGCCGATGCCGTCGTTTAAAAGGCGAACCGCCTTGTTGCCGAACTGTGCGGCTAGCATTCTGTCTGCCATGGAAGGCGAACCGCCGCGCTGGATATGTCCTATCGTTGTAGGGCGTACGGAATATGTGGTTATAGACTGAAGCTGTTTTGCAAATTCATCAGCCGTACATACGCCTTCCGCCACTATTACTATGTTTGAATGTTTGCCGTTAGCCCTTGAACGGTTAATTTTCATAACTGTATCGTCTATATCGAAAACCACCTCGGGCACAACAATAATTTCGGCGCCGCTCGCAATTCCCGCGTAAAGGGCTATATCGCCGCAACGCCTGCCCATAACTTCAACCACAGAAATTCTTTCGTGCGAAGTCATTGTATCGCGAAGTTTATTTATAACGTCTATGCAGGTATTTACAGCCGTATCGAAACCTAACGTATAATCAGTGTATTCAAGATCGTTGTCAATGGTTCCGGGGATGCCTATAGTAGGTATCCCGTATTCTTCTGAAAGGCACTTTGCGCCCCTGAAAGATCCGTCGCCTCCTATTACTACAAGCCCCTCTATTCCGCGGGCCTCCAACGTCCTTACAGCCTTTTTCTGGCCTTCTTTCGTGAGCATTTCAAGGCAACGCGCGGTACGAAGTTTAGTGCCTCCGCGTTGAACTATATCCGAGACGGAACGCATATCCATAGAAACCATTTCGTCATCGATAAGTCCCTGATAACCGCGTTCTATCCCGTACACTTCCATGCCGAAATACAACGCGCTGCGCACAACCGCCCTGATACACGCGTTCATGCCGGGGGCATCGCCGCCGCTGGTGAGCAAGCCTATTCTTTTCATAAAAATCCTCCGTAGATAAGGAAAACTTATATATGTGAAATGCGTCCTGAATGCGTATATAACGCAAAGCCCCCTTAAATGACGCAAAATTGTCCTTTTACCCTATCCGATTATATATTAT
>JAJPXK010000151.1:0-8859 GCA_021205485.1 Clostridia bacterium
ATAGCTGCTTTTAGGGGAACAGGCTATGTTACCCTAAACGGTACTTTATGCCGATGTCGGTGCGGTAGGCTTTGCCTTCCCAGGTGATGTTGTCTACGGCTTTGTAAGCCTTGCTTCTGGCTTCTTCTATAGTGTCGCCTTTGGCTACAACGCCTAAAACCCTGCCGCCGTTTGTTACAAGCTTGCCGTCTTTTATAGCCGTGCCCGCGTGAACAATCTGGCAATCGCCTATATCGCCTATGGTAATCTCTTTGCCCTTGGCGTATTTTTCGGGATAGCCGCCGCTCGCCAGCACTACGCATACGCAGGCGCCGTCTTGCCATTCTATGTTGATTTTATCCAAGTTGCCGTCGGTTACGGCCTCGAATATATCCATTAAATCGGTTTTGAGCATAGGCAGAACAACCTGCGTTTCGGGGTCGCCGAAGCGGGAGTTGTACTCCACCACCTTCATGCCGTCTTTGGTACGCATAAGCCCGAAGTACAGACAGCCCTTAAACGTCCTGCCCTCGGCGTTCATAGCCTTTACGGTAGGAAGCATAATCTTGTTCATAACCTCGTCTTCAAGCTCTTTCGTCCAGAAGGGGCAGGGCGAAAACGTGCCCATGCCGCCGGTATTCAGGCCCTTGTCGCCGTCTTTGGCGCGTTTATGGTCGCACGAGGTTATCATAGGAACTATGGTTTTGCCGTCGGTAAAGGAGAGTACGCTTACCTCTTCGCCCGGGGTGTACTTCAAGCCCTGCATGCACTCCTCGATTACTATTTTATTGCCCGCCGCGCCGAAAGCTTTGTCGAGCATAATCTGCTTTAAGCCCGAATGAGCTTCCTCTATGGTATTGCAGATCAGAACGCCTTTGCCTAAAGCGAGGCCGTCTGCCTTAAGTACGATAGGGGCGCCCTGTTCGTCTACATATTTAAGGGCCTCTTCGTAGTCAGAGAATGTTGCAGATTTTGCGGTAGGTATGCCATACTTGTGCATCAATTCCTTAGAAAAGGCCTTGCTCGCCTCTATTATGGCGGCGTTTTTATTCGGGCCGAAACACCGCTTGCCTATGCCTTCCAGAGCGTCTACAAGGCCTATGGCGAGGGGGTCGTCCGGGGCGACTACGTAGTAGTCTATTTCGGGATGAGCCTCGGCGTATTCAAGCACGGCGGGGATATTCATATAGTCTACATTTACATTTTCGGCTATCTCGGCGGTGCCTGCGTTGCCCTTCATGCAATAAAGTTTTTCTACTCTTTTACTCTTTTTCAAAGCGAGCAGAATGGCGTGTTCTCTTCCGCCGTTGCCTATAACAAGTACGTTCATTTATACACCTTTTTATGCGTTAATTGTTAAAATTATTTTAGAATAAACTATTATTTTTAAATAACTTATGTGGCGATGTTGCTCCGCCGTCCGCGAGCCGCAGCTCGATGCAGCTCTCGCGAGATCCTTCGACTGCGCTCAGGATGACAGGCTTGTTTGCCGCATTTTGGAAAGCAGCCGCTCTTAAAAATTTAGAGAAACCAGCAAGATAAGGAAAGCGAGTACCGACTGCAGGGAGTGTACACAGACGTACACGACCAAAGCGGCACGGAGCTTGACGCTGTATTGCGAAGTTTATATAAATTTTTAGTGTTTGAAGTGGCGTTCGCCTACAAACACCATCGCAATCCCGTTGGCATTCGCAAGATCTACCGACTCTTTGTCGCGGATGGAGCCGCCGGGCTGGATTATCGCCGTTATGCCCGCCTTTACGCATTCCTCTACGCAATCGGGGAACGGGAAGAAGGCGTCAGACGCCATAACCGAACCTTTGGCCTCGTCGCCTGCGTGAGAGATAGCCTGCTGCGCCGCCCATATGCGGTTGGTCTGGCCCATGCCTATGCCCGTTGTTCTGCCCGGCTTGCCTATAACTATGGCGTTGGATTTGGTGTGTTTTACCACCCTCCACGCGAACATCATCGCCTCAACTTCCTCTTTTGTAGGAAGCCTGTCGGTTACTACGCCGCAACCGTATGTAGTCTTCTGTTTGCCGGAGGGAGTTGTAGAAACTGCTACTTCAGCCTTTGTTTCAAACAGCGACATATCCTCGCCCTTAATAAGACATTCGTCGTACTGCTGGACTAAAAGTCCGCCGTAAACCTTTTTCATATCAAATGCCGTAGCCTTTCTGCGGGCGGAGATGTTATCTATCTGTAAAAGACGTATATTCTTTTTCTGTTCGAGTATTTCAAGCGCCTTCTGCGTATACGAAGGAGCCATTACGATTTCGATAAAAATTTTATTTATCTCATCCGCCGTTGCTTCGTCAACCTCGCCGTTTATAGCGAGTATGCCGCCGAAGACGGAGACGGGGTCAGACTCGTACGCCCGCATATACGCTTCGTGTATGCTGCTTCCCGTGCCTACGCCGCAGGGATTTGCGTGCTTGCAGGCCACCACCGCGGGGGTGTCGCCGAACTCCTTTAAAAGTTCTAACGCGCCGTTCGCGTCGTTTATGTTGTTGTAAGAAAGTTCCTTGCCCCAAAGCTGTTTTGCAGCCGAAAGGCAACCTTCGGGAACAAAGGGCTCTTTATAGAACACGGCGTTTTGCTGAGGATTTTCGCCGTAACGCATCTCCTGAGCCTTGTCATATGTAAACGTCACGGTGTCGGGGAAGGTTATGCCAAGCTGGCCCGCGAGGTAATTTGATATAAGGCTGTCGTACTGCGCGGTGTGAGCGAATACCTTGTACTGAAGATATTTTTTAGTCTCTAAAGTTACGCCGCCCGCCGCTAATTCTTCCAATACTTTAGAATAGTCGGCAGGGTCTACTATTACGGCTACGTCCTGATAATTTTTTGCCGCCGCGCGGATCATTGTAGGGCCGCCGATATCGATATTTTCTATACATTCGGCGAAGTCTGCTCCCTTTTCAAGCGTTGCCTTGAAGGGATAGAGGTTCACGCAGACGATATCTATGGTGTTTATGTTCAGCTCTTCAAGCTGCTTCATATGCTCGGGGTTGGAACGCATAGCCAAAAGCCCCGCATGTACATTAGGATGAAGGGTTTTTACCCTGCCGTCGAGGCATTCGGGGAAGCCCGTTATCTCGGATATGCCGATAACGTTTATACCCGCCGCCTGCAGAGCCTTTGCCGTGCCGCCTGTGGATATAATTTCAAAACCGTTTTGTACAAGACCTTTGCAGAAGTCTACCACTCCCGCTTTGTCAGACACGCTTACCAGCGCCCTTTTCTTCATTTCCATAATGTTACCTCTATCATTTTATTTTTATAATTGGACGGCATATATGCCGTAATTAATTTGGTGTAAGGTGAAAAATTTCAGAATAAACGTATTATTTTAAAACAACTGATGCGCCGCCCTGCCTGCTGGTTTGCGAGTACTCGCGGGATCCTTCGACTTCACTTCGTTCCGCTCAGGATGACAGGTTGTTAAGGCTCCCTATTAGGGGAGGATATTGCCGTTTTATTCTGTAATTGTGACATTTCTGCCGACTTTTTGCACTTTGCCCTCGCAGAGCTTTTTTACGCAGTACGGGAGAAGTTCATGCTCTACCTCTAAAATTCTCGCCTGCAAAGTTTCGGGCGTGTCGCCGCCGAGCACCTCTACCGCCCGCTGAGCTATAATAGCCCCGCCGTCGGGCACTTCGTTTACAAAATGGACGGTGCATCCGCTTATCTTCGCCCCGTAGTCTAAAACGGCTTTATGCACTTTAAGGCCATAATATCCGCCGCCGCAGAACGCGGGGATAAGCGAGGGATGAATATTTATAATTCTGTCCTCAAATTTTTTTATAAAACTCTCGGGAATAATCTTAAGCCAGCCAGCAAGCACTATGTAGTCAACTTTTAAACTCGTCAAAAGGTCGTAAAGTTCGGCGTACAACGCCTCTAAATCGGGGTAATCGGCTTTTGCGAACACCTTTGAAGGTATGCCGCAGCGGGCGGCCCGATCTATCGCGCCAATCCCGCTTTTCGAGGCGACGAGAAGGACGATCTCGCAAAAATTTTCCTTTAAGTTTGCATCTATCACCGACTGAAAATCGGTGCCTCCGCCAGAGGCGAACACTGCGATTTTTTTCATAATATATTCCATTCTCACGCAAATCTTTTTTGTTTGCCGCCTGCAACAATTTATACGATTTACGAAATATAAAGCTTACTTCTTTCTTTTACGCTTTAAAGTTACGCCCGAGCCAGATATGGTTTTGCCTATAACGCAGCACTCTTCGCCTGTAGACGTAAGCTGGCGCAAAGTTTCGTCAACGTCTTTGCGGGCGACGCACACAACCATGCCGATGCCCATATTAAACGTGTTGTATATCTGCTGATCGGAAATCCCCGCCTTTTTCTGCATTATCTTGAACACTTCGGGAACTTCGTAAGAATTAATATCAATCTCGCAGCCGATGCCCTCGGGGAAAATACGGGGGATATTTTCTATAAATCCGCCGCCCGTAATGTGAGCTATGCCCTTTACTTTTACCTTTTCGATAAGGGATAGTATGGAGTTAACCTATATTTTTGTAGGCGTTAAAAGCACGTCTATCGGCCTTGAGCCAAGTCCTTCGTAATAATTTTCCAAAGCATCTTTAACCTCGCAGAAAAGCTTACGAACAAGCGAGTAGCCGTTTGAGTGTATGCCGCTCGATTTAATGCCTATAAGCACGTCGCCCTTTTTAATATTGCTGCCGTTGATGACCTTTTTGCGGTCTACAACGCCTACGGCAAAACCGGCGATATCGTACTCGCCGTCAGCGTAAAAGCCGGGCATCTCTGCCGTTTCGCCGCCGATGAGCGCGGCCCCCGACTGACGGCAGCCTTCAGCGACGCCTGAAACAACGGTAGCCACGGTTTCGGGCGAAAGTTTGCCCGTAGCAAAGTAATCCAAAAAGAATAACGGCCTCGCCCCTTGGCAAACAATGTCGTTTACGCACATTGCGACGGCGTCTATGCCTATTGTGTCGTGCTTGTCGGCGATGAACGCATACTTGAGTTTGGTGCCTACGCCGTCGGTTCCCGCCACAAGCACGGGATTTTTTATATCCTTAGGCATCTGGAAAAATCCGCCGAAGGAGCCTATATCGCCTAAAACGTTAGAGTTGTAAGTGGACTGAACATGCTCTTTCATAAGCTTTACAGCCTGATATCCCCTTTCTACGTCTACGCCGCTGTCTTTATATGATATTGCCATTTGTATTTTCTCCGTAAGTTTTTTTGTGTTGGTTGCGGCATATGCGCCGCTGAATTATGGAATTTTGAGTATTATCCCCTCATCAGTCAACTACGTTGACAGCTTCCCCCGCAGGGGGAAGCCAAGGGGTGGCCGCCGTAGCTGACTATCCGCGAGCCGCAGCTCGATGCTGCTCTCGCGAGTTCTTCGACTACGCTCAGAATGACGTACTTTTCTGCCGTTTATAATAAGGTCTAATTACTCTAATTTAAATTTGTCGGTCTCGTAATCATCCATAGGATACGGATATTCGCCGGTAAAGCAGCCGAGGCAGAACGAAAGGTTAGAAGATTTGCACGTCTCTAAAAGGTGTTCCACCGAAAGATACCTTACGCTGTCGGCACCTAAGCTTTTACAAATCTGATCCTCGTTTTTATACGCCCCGATAAGCTGCGAATATGTCTGGATATCTATGCCTAAGTGGCAGGGGTGCTTTATTATAGGCGAACATATCCTTATGTGGACTTCGGTTGCCCCCGCGTTTCGAAGCATCTTTATAATCTTCCGCATCGTGGTTCCGCGGACTATGGAGTCGTCTATAATTATCACCCTCTTGCCGCGTATGTTAGAACGAAGAGCGTTCATTTTTACGTTGAGGCTGTTCTCCCTCTGCCTTTGGTCGGGCTGGATGAACGTCCTGCCTACGTACCTGTTTTTAGCCAACGCCTCTACAAAGGGAATGCCGCTCTCCTCGGCGTACCCCCTCGCCGCTACGTTGGCAGAGTCGGGAACGCCCGAAACAAGGTCGGCGTCTACGGGATAATATTTGGCGAGAAGCCTGCCCGCCTCCTTCCTGGCCTCGTACACGCTGCAACCGTCCAGCACCGAGTCGTGGCGGGCAAAATAGACGTATTCGAATATGCACGTTCTGCTCTCTTTTGGAATGTCGTCCATCATATGCGAGTGCATGCCGCTGCTGTCTACCACCAGAATTTCGCCTGGCTTGATATCCCTTAAATAGTTGGCGCTTACGGCGTCTAACGCGCAGGTCTCGCTGGCGACAACCACGTCGTCGTCGGCCATGCCTACGCATAACGGCCTTATGCCGAAGGGATCGCGTACGGCGATAAGTTTGTCCGTCGTCATAATAACTAAAGCGTACGCGCCCTTAAAACGGGGGCACGCGCGCTTTACGCCTGTTAAAATATCCCCGTCGGAAAGGCTGTTTATCATAATAGCCATTACTTCGGAGTCTATCGTAGTCTGAAAAACAGCGTTGTTGGCGATAAGTTCGTCGCGAAGCTGTTTGGTGTTTGTTAAATTTCCGTTGTGAGCGAGCGCCATTTTGCCGCATTTGCCCGTAAAAATTACAGGCTGAGCGTTTAAAAGCTGGCTCGCGCCGGTAGTAGAGTACCTTACGTGGCCTATGGCTATATCGCCCTCGGGCAGAGATTCAAGGTTGCCGCCCGAAAATATATCGGGGATAAGCCCCATACCTTTATAATAAGAAATTTTGTCGGCGAAAGACACGGCTATACCGCCGCTTTCCTGCCCCCTGTGCTGGAGAGCGTAAAGCCCGTAGTAAACCGTATGAGCGACGTCGCGGTTTTCAGTTGAGTAAACGCCGAATACGCCGCATTCTTCCTGCATGCTGTCGAAAGGTAGTTTGTCCGACCTGTACATAGAACCTCCAAGGTTCACACAATTTGTTTTGGATTGCTGTCCAAAACAAATTGTCGTGATTTTGAGAGACAAACCAATCTTACGATTGTTATTTTCTCCCTTTTTCGTATTCTTAAGGGCGTACGTATTATATGATACGAAAAATTCCCTCTTTTACCTTAATACTGTAGGGTTTTTGGCATAACGCAGTGACGCCAAAAACTCATTATTATTTTTAGAAAGATAGCCACGAATTGCTGTCGCAATTGCGTGAAAAGAAGCGCGGCAATCAGCCGCCTATTCTCTTGAAAATTTCTGCGTAAGCGTCCTCTACGCCGCCGAGGTCGCGGCGGAACCTGTCTTTATCCAAAGAGGTATGGTGTTCGGTATCCCATGTGCCCGCTTCCCAGAAACGGCAAGTGTCGGGGGAAATTTCGTCCGCGAGAACGATTTTGCCGTGGAACCTGCCGAACTCAAGCTTGAAGTCGATAAGGTCTATATTAAGTTCCTTAAAGAAAGCGATGAGCGCCTCGTTTACCGCGAAGGCCAGCCTCTTTATTTCGGCGATTTCCTCTTCGGTGGCAAGGTTTAAAGCGAGCGCGTGGTAGTCGTTTATAAGGGGATCGTCCAATGCGTCGCATTTATAAGAAAATTCTATGGTAGGGATTGCGAGCTTTGTGCCTTCCTTTACGCCGTAACGCTTTGAAAAGCTGCCTGCGGCGACGTTCCTTATTATAACCTCTAAGGGAACAATCTGTACCTTTTTGACTACGGTGTCTCTGTCGGAAAGCTGTTCAACGTAATGCGTAGGGATGCCCTTCTTTTCGAGCATGGCCATCATCATGTTGCTCATCTTGTTGTTGATAACGCCCTTGCCTGCGATAGTTCCTCTCTTTGCCCCGTTAAAAGCCGTAGCGTCGTCTTTGTACGAAACAATTACATAGTCGCTGTTTTCGGTGGCGTAAACTTTTTTCGCCTTGCCTTCGTAAAGCTGTTCTTTCTTTTCCATAAAATTCATTCTCCTTATAAGTAACATAAATACCCGCAGTCAATCTGCGGGCATAATATTTTTAAATTTCTTTAAGCTCCGCCTGCAAAGCCTGGTCGTCCGCGTTGATTTTTGCGCGCATAGCCGACTTGTAATCTTTAAGCTTACAAGCGATTTCAGGGTATTTTATACCGAGTATCTGCAGAGCTAAAAGCCCCGCGTTTTCGCCCCCGTTTACGCCTACCGTGGCTACGGGTATGCCCGAGGGCATCTGCACGATAGACAAAAGGCTGTCAAGGCCGCCCATCATATCGGTTTTTACGGGCAGACCTATAACGGGCAATGTGGTATACGCCGCGATAACGCCGCCAAGGTGTGCGGCCTTGCCTGCGGCGCAGATTATAACCTCTGTTCCGTTATCTTTAGCTTTGGATGCAAATTCGTGAGCTTCTTCGGGCGTGCGGTGAGCAGAAATAACCCTCACTTCGCATTCCACGCCAAAGTCTTTAAGCACCTTTACGGCAGGTTTTACAACCGCAAAGTCCGATTTAGAACCCATAATTATAGCTGCCTTTGCCATATTGACTCCTGTAATAAGAAATTATTTTTGCGGCATACTTAATATATGCTGCTTTTGTATATCATCTTCGGCGTGTATATACTCGCCGTAAATTTTTACGCCGTAACGCTTATAAAATCGCAGAGGGATGAATGCGGCGACGACCAGAGCAAAATGCACGCTGGCGACGGAAAACTTATACTTTGCGCCCTTTTAGGCGGCGCCGTAGGCATTTACGCAAGCATGTTTATATTTAAATACCGACTTAAAAACATGATGCTTATGATTTTAATGCCCGTTATAGCCGTGCTTAACATCTATTTTATGATTGTGGCATTCAAAAGCGGATTCACCTTCTTCGTAACATAAAAGGCGGCCGCTTCCCCCTTAAAAGAAAAGGTTAACTTTATTATATCACAGTCGTTTGCCAAAGGCTATTGTTTTGAGTTAAATTTTTTTAATTTTAACCTAGAAAAATTTTTACCA
>JAJPXK010000151.1:8879-18267 GCA_021205485.1 Clostridia bacterium
GTTTATGTTTTACGAATATATGGTGTATTGAACCCCTCCGCCGCAAAGCGGCCTTCCTCCCCTAATAAGGGAGGCTATAATAAAAACTGAGGGGTTTACGCCGTTAATATTTACAGCAACGCATTCAAAAGGTTCTTCCGCTGGCCCTGCCTTGCGAACAGGTCGGCGCCCGGCCGCCCCTCGGGATAAAACTCGCTCGCTACCCTTCCCCCTTTTAGCACGGCTATGCGGTGAGAGAGCATAAGCGCCTCGTCGGCGTCGTGCGTAACGAATACCGCCGTGCGGCGTTCACTCTGCCACAGGTCTAAAAACAGGTTTATTACTTTGAGCTTTAGAGCTAAGTCCAGCGAAGCGAAGGGCTCGTCCATCAGAATCAATTCCGAGGGGTACAAAAAGGCCCTGGCTATAGCCACCCTCTGCGCCTGGCCGCCCGAAAGGGTTACGGGGTAGCTTTCGGCCTTGTCCTGCAATCCGACCGCGGATATCATCGAATCAACGGCGTTTTTATCTTTGCATACAAGCGAAAGGTTGCCCCTTACCGTAAGGTTAGGAAGCAGCCTCGGCTGCTGGAAAATATACGAGCAGCTTTTTTTTGTAATCTCGCCTTCGTAGTCGGTAAGGCCCGCGAGCATATTCAGAAGGGTTGTCTTTCCGCTTCCGCTTTCGCCTAAGATACAGGTAATTTGCCCCTCGGATATGTCCAGATTAAAGCCTTCGTACACCGTTAAACCGCCGTATTTTTTTGTAACGTTTTTAAGTGAAATCACGCCCTGCCTCCTTTGCCCTTGGTCCATTTGTCGGTGAGCTTTACGGGCAGCGACAGAAGAATTTCAGCCAGCGCCCCCGCTATTATCGTTACAATAGTAAGGGCGAAAAGCTCGGGAATTTCAAGGTAATTCCTCGCCTCCTGCATCATGCCGCCTATGCTCACATAGGTGCGGGCCATAACTTCGGCCGACACTATAATTTTTAGCGTCAGCGAAAAGGCCGCCCCCGCCTGCGAAAGCACGTTAGGCAGCATTAACGGCAGATACATTTTGAACACCTTTTGCGAAGGGGTAAAATTGTAGACCTTGGCGACTTCCGCAAGGTTTTTGTCTATCCCCGTAAAAGCTGCGTTCATTTGAGCATATACCATAGGGAATGTAACAAGACAGCCTACTATTACGGGGGCTATGCGGGGCGTTGTCCACAGCAAAATTATTATTATTACCGCCATCGTAGGCACGGTGCGAAGCACAGTTACAATCGGCTGCAGTATTCGGGCGAATACCCTTGACAACGCCGAAAGGCAGGCGCATACGGCGGCGAGCAGAAAAGAGATTGCAAACGCCTCTACGGCCCGCAAAAGGGTGTTGCCGAACGACTTCCAGAACGAGCTTTCGCCTAAAAGCCGCCATAGCACCGAAAGTGTATCGCCTACCGACGGTATTACGTAGTCGTTCGCCTGTACATAGTAGGCGACAATCCAGCAAAGCCACATTACCGCAACAGACACAACCGAAAATATTAAGTTGAAAGTTTTGTCGGATAAATGCTTTTTCACTCTTGCACATATGCCCCTTTTATTTATGCTCCGTAAAAGAACGAGTCGCTTACTGTATAAGTAGTACCCGATACCGCGCTGTATTTGCTTAAAAACGAAGTTATCTCCGCCTTGCCGTCTGCCGCCGAAGTAAAATAGATGGCGCAGTTCTGTATTACCGCAGCGCTTAAATTTGCCGCAGTGAACGTAGGCGACAGGCCCTCGGTTAAATGCCCTGAAATAGCCGAAACCACTGTATCCATAGAAGTTGTTTCAAGCGTAAGCCAGTCTGCGGCCGTCTCAATCGCCGAAGTAAGGGCAGTTATAAAGTCGGGATTGCTTTGAATAAGCTCGGTTTTCGCCACCAATACCGCCTGAGGATAGCCGCCTTCGCTGCCGTAAAGGGTTTGCAGGCTGCCAACGCAGGTTAAAGCCGCCATTTTACCTGTAAGGTTGCTCATTGCGGGCTCGGGAATTACGTAGTAATCGTAATCGTAAGAGCTTACGTCAGACGCCGCCGACATAGCCACAAGATTTACCGCCGTGTCGGAAGTTGAACCGTCGTTGCCAACAATATTATAATCGATATCGTTGTCGTTTAAAATAACCTCGAATGTAAGCCCGGGCACGGCGGTAAGCTGTACCACCCCTACCGTTTTGCCAACGAGGGAAGAGAGATTTGCCGCAGTAATTTCGGTTGTCTCCGTCTTGGAAACAATGTAAAGGTTGCCGTGCGTCACCGTGCCTAAAAGCTGGTAGGTTTCGCCCGTGCCGAGTTTTTGCGCGGCAGCGTTTAAGGGCAGTATGCACACGTCCGCCTCGGGTTCGTCGCCCGTAACGTAAGAGGTTATAAGGCTGCTGTCTACCACGTTATATGTTACGTCTGCGCCAAGGTCGGTATCCTCCGACATAAGCATAGCCGCTGCGAGCGCGGGCGCCCCGTCGGGCATATACATAGTAATTTCGTCAGTTTCGCTGCCGCAGGCCGAAAAGCCGATAGAGCAGCACATCGCCGTTGCGGCGCATAAGGCCGCCGCGATAAATTTTTTCATAATATTTCTCCTTCTTGCCGCAAAGCGGCGTAAAAATTTAAATCTTGCTTGTAAGCGTCTTCGCCGAAACTCCATTCAACATACCTATTTTGCCCGTCAAAGTATTCAACACCTCGATAGGGGCGTCTATAATCACGCACATTACAGATATATTTTTCGCCTTGTAGGGCACGCCTATTCTGCCTATTATGTACTCGCCGTAAAAAGATAAAAGCGAGTTTATGCTGGCTGACGACGACCTGTCCTCTACTATAATGCTTATAACAGCCACTCTGTTTTCTGACATAAAAAATACCCCTCGCCTGAAATTGGCAAGGGGAAGTTATGTAAAATTCAGCTTTTATCCTCCCTCATCCGTCCGCTTCGCGGACACCTTCCCCTAAGGGAAGGCTTAATAAGGTTAATGTTTGCTATAATCTTACTTATTCACCCCTTTGCCGTCAGGACATACCTTCCGACTCAGGCACAAGCATTGTAACATACAAAAAATTATTTTGCAAGCGATTGCATAAGGTAAAAATTATTCCGCATACTGCTTGTATGAAAAAGTTATTTTTATGCTTACTTACAGCGGCTACCGCGGCCACGGCCGTAGCGGGCATCGCAGGATGTACCGACGGGCAGACGGGCGGCGGCGACAACAACACTCAGACGCAGGCAGACCTTGCTCAGGCCGAAAACCCCGCCCCGCCCTTTGATCAGGCGGAGGGCGAATTTGAATTTATGCCCCCTCAACTGCCCTCGGGCGTCAGCCAATCGCCTTTGCCTCCCCCTTCAGGCAGAATTTTCAACCATACGGGAAGAAACCCCGAATTTTTGCGGGATATGTCGGCTGGCGGCAACGTAAAAGAAGGTTCGCCCGCGGCGGAAAACAGGCCCTCGGGCAAAATACGCAAGAAAAAGGATAAAAGGCCTGACGATATTGTAACGCCCGACGGCGGTATATCGCCCGACAAGAAAAATACGGAAGAAATTCCCGAAAAGCATAGCTGCCCCGACTGCGAAGAAAAAAATACCGAAGATTCTACGCAAAACAGCGGCGAAAAGCAGGATAAAAGGCAAAAAAGCGGCAATACAAACAGAAAAAAATTCAAAAAACACAATAATGTCGCATTTGGTTAACAACGTAAAAATACAATCGGCAGGCTGAAAAGCCTGCCGACTGTATTTTTTTCTTGGAGGGGAAATTTTATGTGTATAAAACGCAAAAACGCGTATAGTGTAATCAGTTTAATTTAAGATATTCGCAATGCACCAGCACGCCGTTTTCGTTGTGAGTATGAATTATAACCTCGGTGGCATCCTCTTTGCGGCACGCCCCTGAAGAATTGCGGTAAAACATAACCTTGTAGCTCCCCTTATCGAGCGGCAATGTTTCGGTGTAATAGCTATACATCGCTTCCATATAGCATCACCCCCTTAATTATTACGGGTTTTTATTCCCCGTTTGCAATTATAATATAAACTGCGAATGTTAAATTGCCGTGAACAGGCAGTAAATATTTAGTAAATTTAAAATGTGTGTTTTTGCCCGTTTTATAAAATAAAGGTAAATTGTGTAAAAATGGCGTTCCGCAAATTCGGAACGCCATTTTGATTTTAAAACAGATATTAAATTGTGTAAAGTTTGTTTGCGGAAACTATTGAATTTTGCCAGCAGCTGTCTGATACGTTCTGATACTCGCTATACAAATTAGCCAATACGTAAACAGCGAAGTCAGACGCGTCCCATGTGTTGGCGAAAATATCAGAGCCCAACGTAGGCGTCTCCGTCTGATAGAAATACGCCGTCTTTAAATTGCTGCAGTAGTCAAACGCCTGATAGCCGATAGAAGTACACCCATCGTAGAAATACACCGCCGTAATCTGCGTGCAACCGCTGAAGGCGCTGTCGGCTATAGGCATACAAATTGTAAGTATGGTATCTGTGCAGGAACCTATGCCCACTATCACGCCGTTTTCAATTTCCAGCCCTTCGCTTTGAGTAACGCCGCTCAAATCGTACCACCTTGCGTATAATGTAATATCAGTAAGGCTGCAATAGGGTGAAGTAACGGCTTTGCCTGTAAAGTCAGCTGTCGTGTACCAGCCGCCGAACGCATAGCCGTCTTTTGTGGTAGTAGGCAGGCTGGTAAGGTAAACCGCCGTTATGCTTTCTACCTCGCTTCCGCCGTTTGTTTCAAATGTATAGGTAACTTCTTCGGTAGGTATTGCCGAAAGTCCGTAAAGCACAAGGCAATCGCTGTTCCAACCAGAATACCAGCCGTCAGGCTTGCTCTCCGCCTCCGCTACTATTAAGCAGGTACATTTATTGAAAACATTGTTTCCTATAGTAGTAACATTTGCAGGAATATATATTTCTGTAAGCGAAGTGCACCCCTCAAAAGCATAGCTGCCGATGGAAGTAACACCGCTGCCTATTGTTACGCTTGTAAGCGAAGTGCAATCATAAAATGCGTAAGCATCTATAGTTGTAACGCTGTCGGGTATGGTTATGCTTGTGCCTGAATACCAGGCGAATGTCCAACCGCTGATGGTTTTAAGGGTTATATTTTCACTCCAAATTATTTCTGCCGTACAACCGTTGAACGCACAACTACATAGGGTTGTAACACTTGCAGGTATGGTTATACTTGTACCAGCGTAGTAAGCAAAAGCATAACTGCCAATTTCGGTTATTGCTATATTATCTGCCCATATAATTTCAGCAGTGCAATCGTAGAATACATAACTATTGATAGTTGTTACGCCGCTGCCTATTGTAATGCTTGTAGCAGTACAGCTTTGGAATGCTCTTTCATCAATAGTAGTTACACAATCAGGTAAGGTTATACTTGTTCCTGCGTAGCCGGCGAAAGCATACCTGCCTATTTCGGTTATTGCTATATTATCTGCCCATATAATTTCAGCAGTGCAATCGTAGAATACATAACTATTGATAGTTGTTACGCCGCTGCCTATTGTAATGCTTGTAGCAGTACAGCTTTGGAATGCTCTTTCATCAATAGTAGTTACACAATCAGGTAAGGTTATACTTGTTCCTGCGTAGCCGGCGAAAGCATACCTGCCTATTTCGGTTATAGTAATATCATCAGCCCAAATTATTTCCGCCGTGCAACTACTGAATGCGTAGCTCCCGATAGATGTTACACCGCTGCTTATGGTTATGCTTGTAAGCAAAGTGTTGCTAGCAAAAGCATTATTACCTATAGCGTAAGTATTGCCGTCTACTCTATCGGGTAAGATAATATCCGTATCGCTGCCGTAGTAGCCAGTTAGCGTATATGCGCCGTTTGAATAGCTGAATTCAAACCCGTCTATACCATAATAAACAACATCATTATTTTTATAAGTTATAGTATAGTCCGCAGTTGAATTCTTGACAATATGCCCACTATCATTCTGATACCAACTACTATTATAGTAATACTCTCCTAAATATGCACTTGCATAATAATTGTTTACGGAAATAATTGCAGTTAAGTTTACTTCAAGCCCAAATATTGAAGCCTTTTTATAGCAGTACATTTGTCCAACAACACCGCCAATATATGACCAGCTACTTGAACTATATGTTAAGGATATAACAGCTTCAACATTTGAATTTATTATTGTTACATAATTTGCACTTATTTCACCCAAAACACCGCCTATGCGTACATCACCGCTGGTATTATTATTTGTTATCTGAATGGATATTTCAATATTGCAGTTATCTATTACGTTATTTCCATTACCGTAAGCAGCAATACCACCCGCATATATATTATAATTATTGCCCGTTGAATTATTTAACGTTACCATATAAAGCGCGCCCGTTATGTTAAGGTTTGTTACTACGCCACTTACGTATTTAAACAAACCGAGATACAAATCGGTATCGGTATAGGTAGTTACAGCCGACATATTCTTTATAGAATAGCCGTTGCCATCGAATACACCGTACATATAGTTATCAATATTAGCCCATTCGTAGCTCGACAGATCTATATCGTTCATTAGTTTATAATATCCATATCCGCTTACTTTTAAAAGCTGCTCGGCTGTAGTAATTTCAGTAATTTCGTCACTGCCTAAGCGCATATAAGCTACGGATATATCTATAGGCTTAGTTTTATCGAGGGAAGAATTGGAATAACTTATGCTGCTTAAAGTATTCTCTTTCCAACCATACCATGAGTCGCTTATAGCAATATAAGCAGTCTGATAATCAGACGACATTGTTATGTCGGTGGAATCGTATGTAGTGCCGCCTATGGTTACGCTGTAAACTTCGTATTCGGTTGCATTAGATAAAGTTATCTGATAGTAGAGCTGTTCAGAATAGAAGCCGTAATAAGTTTCTTCATATTCGTTGCTGTCGTTTAAACGAACTACAGAAATATCGTTTACAGTAAGCTCACCGTTGATAAATACGTTTGCGGTGTTGCCCGAAGATATATCTACCGTATAGGTATTGCCGCCCAACGTGCAAATAATCTGCGTTATGGTAAGCGGTGTGTCGCCGCCTTCAAACTGACCTTCGTTTACAATTTCTGCACGTAAACTTGTTGAAGTGCTTACGTCAGAAACGCTGTAAATTTCGCCGTTTACTACTACCGAACTGAAGGTTGCCTTGCTCGGGTTGTTCATTGTAGCCTGAATAACGATTGTTTCGCCTTCGCTTACTGCGCTTGTATTTAATACCGAGATAGATTTAAACTCTATAACAGGGTCGGTGTAGGCAGATAGGCTCTCGCTTGCTTGCTGTTCGCCGTCACCGTCGTTTAAGTCGTACTTATAGTCTACTATTATAGTATACTTTATGTAAGAATCAAGCCCTGTAAAGCTAAGCGTGGTTTGTGTGAAGTCGGTAACTTCCTCTACAAGGGTTATGCCGTTGTATAAACCTATTGCGGTGATTTCGCCGATAGAATCTGTATCGGTGTAGGTCAAACCAAACGTAAGGCCCGTTGTGTTACTGTCAGTAAATTGAATATCAACAGTAGGCGTAGCTTTTGCTTTGGTTGTTATGTTCTTTGTAACCGTCTTAGTATGGTCGCCCGTGCCATCGTTTAAGTTATAGGTGTATATAACCGTAAGCGTGTAGGTGTTGTCTGAAAGCAGATTTTCAAATGTGCCCGTGGCCTCGGTGGCTGTGTAACTTGTTTCGCCAAGCGTGAGCGTTACCGAAGTAAGCGAGCCTACGCTATCCGTATCGGTTATGGCAAGCCCGTAACTTACGCTCTCCTGCTCGCTTGTAAGCACAGATATTTCAACGTCGGGCGTCGCCTTAGCCTGCGTGGTTATATCCTGCGTAACCTCCGCGGTGTGGTCGCCCGTGCCGTCGTTGAGGTTATAGGTGTATATAACAGTTAAGGTGTAAGTGTTATTTGAAAGCAAGCCGTCAAATGTGCCCGTCGCCTCGGTGGCGGTGTAACTTGTTTCGCCAAGCGTAAGAGTTACAGAAGTAAGCGTGCCTACGCAATCAATATCGGTTATTGCAAGCCCGTAACTTACGCTCTCCTGCTCGCTGGCAAGCGTGGATATTTCAACTTCGGGCGTAGCTTTTGCCTGCGTGGTTATTTCCTGCGTAACCTCGGCGGTGTGGTCGCCCGTATCGTCGTTGAGGTTGTAGGTGTAGATAACTGTCAATGTATATGTGTTATTTGAAAGCAAGTTTTCAAACGTGCCCGTAACTGTGTCCGACGTGTAACTTGTTTCGCCATGCGTGAGCGTTACCGAGGTAAGCGTGCCTACGCCGTCGGTATCTGTTATGGCAAGCTCGTAGTCAACCGAAGTTTGCGTACTGTTCAAAGCGGATATCTCTACAGAAGGCGTTGCCTTTTCAAGCGTTGTGAAAGTCAAGGATATGCTCTCGGTTTCGCCGTCAAGGTTTGTATAATACGCGGCGAGCGTATATTCGGTATCGGAAAGCAATCCCGCGGCGCTTGTCGCGGCGCTGTCTAACGTCTGCGTTTTGCCGCCGGTAGTTAAAGTTAGCTGCGTGATGGTTGAGGCGGAGTAACCTTCGTACCACGAATAGCCGAAGGATATTCCCTCCTGTGCTACCGATACGTTGTCAAAAAGGACGATAGTATCGGTATACACGGCGTTTTTATACAGATAATTGAAGGCTGTGCCCGTACCGCTTAAATCATCGTAAAGAGCGACTACGGCATACTGGTACAGAGTGTTAGGCGTAAGGCTAGTAAACTCAACCGTATTTGTTCCTAACTCAAGATCTACAGACTGCACAAGGCTGTCGCCGTCGTACAGCACGGCCATAGCGTAGCCTTCGCTGTACGCTATCAAAGAATAGAGGTCAACGATTTTAACGTCAAACGAGATGCTGTCTAAATCGTGAGTTTCGTTTGATATTGTAGCGTAAGTCTGGTCGTCGGAGCGTACGCCTACTTTTACTACGGTGTCGCCGTTTAGCAAAACGTCTTTAATATCGGTGCCGTCTACGTACTTAATTTCGTCAATCGTATACTCGTAAATACCGCCTGCATCGCCGACTTGCAGCTTTACGATAATATTTTCAAGGTCGCTGCCGTCTTCGAACATTTGTATAGCGTATTTTTTGCCGTTTAAAACGAAGGACAAAATTTCAAAATCGTCGGGGTTGTAAAGCATTACGGTTATGTAAATATATTCTTCTTTATCGGAATAGTAAATTTCCTGCCCCGCGCCTGTTACTTTAAGGGTGCTTTCAATCTCCTGCTCTATGGTAGGGGTATCGTCGTCATAGGGCTGGTCGGCGTCTATGTTTTCGTCCTTGCCCTCGTAGTCGCCGTAATAGAGGTTAAAATGATAAATATAATAAATA
>JAJPXK010000043.1 GCA_021205485.1 Clostridia bacterium
AGATAATTGTATAAATTTTATAAATATATCATTAAAAAATTTATTATGTTTACACAAAAAAGCCCTTCCACACGGGAAAGGCTTGGTTTTTGTTTGGCAATACGATTTTTCGCTGCACTCTGAACGACACACATTAGCTAAATAGGGTAAATTAACCTGAAGTGCGGTAGACATCTATTATGCGTTTATCCTTTTTAAGGTGATTTATAAGCACGTCCAGATCGGAACGGCGGTTCAATTTTACGTTTAAGTCCACCACCGCCTGCTTATTTTTATCCAGTCTGCCGTTGAGCTGCGTAAGATAGAGGTGCATCGCGGCGACTTCGGCGGTGATAAACGCCAGCAGCCCCGAATCGTCTTCGGCGGTAACGCGGAGGCCTACAATAAATTCTGAGCCCGTGTCCGCCGTCCACTGCGCGGGCTGGATTCTGTCGTCTTCGTAGTCGGTAAGGTTAGGGCAGTCTTTGCGGTGGATTATAACGCCCCTGCCCCTTGAAACATAGCCTACTATATCGTCGCCGGGCACGGGGTTGCAGCAGTGCGCGAATCTTACGGCCAGCCCGCCTAAACCGCGGATTGTTACCGTGCTCGCGGAATTTTTTGCCCCGTTTTTATCTACAAACGACTCTATTGACTTAGGAACTTCCTTTTTATAGTAGTCAATAAGCTTGTAAATTATCTGGTTGACGCTTACGGCGCCGTAGCCTACCGAGGCGAACATTTCGTCCTGAGAGGCGAAAACCAGCTTTTGCGACAACTTTTTAAAGGATTCTTCGGTTAAAAGGTCGTTTAAGTTGTACCCCCTGCGTTTTGCCTCGGCCTCAAGCATGGCCTTGCCCGTCTTGGCGTTTTCTTCCTTCATTTCACGCTTGAAGAACTGGCGGATCTTGCCCCTCGCGGAGCCTGATTTTACGTATTTGAGCCAGTCCCAGGAGGGGCCCTTGCTGTTAGGCGAGGTTAAAACCTCTACCACGTCGCCGGTATGCAGAGTGGAATACAGCGGAACTATTTTTGAATTTACTTTGGCGCCTACGCATTTGTTGCCTACCTCTGAGTGTATGGCGTATGCGAAGTCTATAGGCGTGGCTTCAAGCGGCAGCGAGATTACCTTGCCCTTAGGCGTGAATACCAACAGTTCATTGGTGTACAAATCGGTTTTTAAGCTCTCTACAAACTCTTTGGAGCTCCCCGCGCTGCCTTCCCAGTCCATGACGTCGCGTATCCACGAAAGACGTGCGTCGAAGTTGTTGTCCGCCCCGCCCTTCTGCTCTTTATACCGCCAGTGCGCCGCGATGCCGTACTCAGCCATGTGGTGCATTTCGAAGGTGCGTATCTGTATTTCGAATATCTGGCCGAAGTCGGCTACAACCGTTGTGTGCAGCGACTGGTATAAGTTGCGTTTAGGGGTGGCTATATAGTCCTTGATGCGTCCCGGAACGGGCTTCCACTTTTTATGGATTTTGCCTAAAATTTCGTAACATTCCTCGGTGGTGTTCACAATTACCCTCACCGCCGAAAGATCGTATATCTGATCGAGCGTCTTGCCCGAATTTTTCATTTTTTTGTATATGGAATAGAAGTGTTTAGGCCTGCCGAAAACCTCTCCCTTTATGCCGCTTTCGTCTAAAATTTCGTTAAGTTCGGCCACACAGGTATCTATTAGGTTTCTGCGTTCGGCGAGCTTCTGGTGGATATTGGTTACAAGATATTCATAAGCCGACGGGTCAAGATATTTAAGGCACAGATCTTCAAGCTCGCACTTCATCTGCGAAATGCCGAGCCTGCCCGCGAGCGGGGTGTAAATTTCAAGCGTCTCTTTGGCGATACGCTGCTGGCGTTCGGTGGAAAGGTAGTTTAATGAACGCATATTGTGCAGCCTGTCGGCGAGTTTTATGATAATTACCCTTACGTCGTTGGCCATGGCGACGAAAATTTTGCGGAAATTTTCTATATCCTCTTCTTCGTGCGTCTGGTAGTGTATTTTATCGAGTTTGGTAACGCCGTCTACAAGGGTGTAGACCTCGTTGCCGAACCTGTTTATAATGTCGTCTTTGGTGGCGGGGGTATCTTCTATCACGTCGTGCAAAAAGGCTGCCGCCACCGTAGGGGCGTCAAGGCCTAAATCTATAAGAATTTCAGCGACGGCGCAGGGGTGAGTAAAATAAGGCTCGCCCGAAGCGCGTTTCTGGTTAGAATGCATCTGCTCGGCGTAGCGATAGGCGTTGAGCAGAAGTTCCCTTTCGTCTTCCGCGTAATTTTCATATATTTTGTCAAGAACGTTTTTCATATTATCTACCCTTATTTACGATAACTTGTCTTCTTTAAGCCCGTCCACGGCGCGGTAAAGCGCGGAATTTTTAAGGTCGGTCTTAATACCCCTGTAAATTTCCAGCTTGCCGCCGCTGAAGCCCGCGAGGCCTAACTCCTCAAACACCTTTACGGCGAACAGCGTATAGCTTGCGCCGAAGGGCGAACTTGCCCCGAAGGCCGCTTCTTCTGCGGAAGAACCCTCTACC
>JAJPXK010000161.1 GCA_021205485.1 Clostridia bacterium
TTATATAGGTAATAACAATTTATTTAAAAGCGATATGCGTTTTTTGTTGTTTTCTAATTCACAATGTAGTATCGGTGATAACAATAAGTTTTATTCGGAGCGTACTGAGTTTAGATGTCATTCTTGCACTAATACGGTTATAAAATCTTTTACCCTATGGTCGCAGGAAATACAGGTTTTAAATGGAGATGGTCATTCCATTTTTGATCTGGTTACTAAAAGAAAAACAAATGACTATTATGTTTTGCCAACAGAAAAAAAGACAATTTTTGTAGATAATGGGTGTTGGATAGGTAAACGTGCGATGTTGCTTACGGGGACGCATTTGAATGAAGGTAGTATTGTTGGAGCTAATTCTTTGGTGAAGAAAAAATTCCCCAATAATGTAATAATAGCAGGATGTCCAGGTAAAGTGATAAGACGGAATATATGTTGGACTTTTAAAAACGATACCACAAATATATCAGATTGTGAACCTTATACTAAATTAACGCAGGATGAGAACGAGGAGTAATATTATGGGAAAAGAGATTGTATTGCAAAAGATACTTTTTCCTTCGGAAGATATATGTGACGAACGGGAAATGTATTTTAAAGGCTATGGGTTTAATTTAGACAATAACACGATTATCTTTGAAAATGATGGATTGCTGACCGCATCAACGTATTTTAATAGTCTTTCGCTTGATAAATGGAAAAAGTATACGGGCATAAAAAATCTTAAAATCTCCTTTTTATTAAAAGGTGATTTTGTTATAAGATTATGTTCTATGAAGCTGGTTAAAGGCAAGGTTGAAACAAGGCTTTTACTGAAAGAAGAGATAAATGTTTCAGAAACTACGGAAATCAACTTGGATTTTGACATCAACACAACTGGTGTGGTTTATTATGAGCTTAATGCAAAATGTGATGGGGCAGAATTGTTTGAAGCTTCATACTCAACATGTATTGTTGATAGAGAAGTAAATCCTGTTAATATTGCAATAGGTATTTGCACATTTAAGCGCGAAGAATTTATCATAGCAAACCTGAATCGCCTTAATGTTGCTTTAAATGATACGAAAAACGTTCTTTACGGTAAGGTTAAAGTTTTTGTGGCAGACAACGGTCAGACTTTACCTTTAAATGAGCTCAATAATGAAAATATCCATATTGTTTATAATAAAAACCTTGGTGGTGCGGGTGGTTTTACGCGCAGTCTTATAGAAGCTAAACGCTATAGTCAAGAAGAATTTACCAATTTTATTTTTCTTGACGATGATATAGTATTAAGTGTTGCCGCAATAGAAAAGGAAGCAGCGTTTTTATCTTTGCTGTTGCCGGAATATCGCAAAAGCGTAATTGGCGGTGCAATGTTTTCTACCGATAAGCGATATCTGCAGTTTGAAAGCGCTGCAAAATGGGAGAGAACAGGTTTTGTATTTAATCGAAGAGATATAGATCTGCGTGACAGTTTAAATATACTTTTAAATGAAGAAACATATGACGTGAATTACAATGCGTGGTGCTGCTGCTGCATTCCTTTTGATATCGTAACGGAAGCTAATTTACCATTGCCAATATTCTTTCATATGGATGACGTTGAATACGGGTTAAGGAATAAACTCCCGGTAATAACTTTAAACGGCATAAATGTCTGGCATCTGTATAAAAAGCAACTTGTCAATGCAAAAAATGATTATTACGATATACGTAATAAACTAATTATGCTTTCTGGGGTAATGCCAGATTCTGTTATTCCTATGGCGTATACTTATCTGACATCTTTCACAAACGAAGTTTTAAAATATCATTATGCCAGGGCAATAAATGCTTTTGACGGTATTCTTGATTTTTTAAAGGGGTTTGAATGGTTTAAAAATTTGGATACACAACAAAAACATGGGGAATTATACAACAATGTGAGATGGCAAAAAGCCGATGATAATATAAGGGCCGCAGCTCATTGTTCTATTGCTGACGGAAAAGGAAAGAAATATAAGTTAAAAGTTGCGGTAAAGCAAGTATTACCATCATTAAAAAAGCAAACGGTTGTATTTAATGAGAATGGCCTAAGCGATGCTGCAAAAGCAAGATCTGTTGCCGTTTATGTTCCGTCAGAAGGACAATATATTCTTTATAAGAAAAATCGTAAATTGGAATTAAAGTGTCTTTATAAGCATTACAAAATAGCTCGTAAGCTCAAAAAAATTCAACCCGTAATTGATGAATATCATAATCGCTTGCCTGAAGTCCAATCTATAAATTTTTGGGACAAGTATCTTGGTTTGCAAAACAATGATAAAAGAAAGAAAGTGCTTTTTGTTGCTTCTGATAACGATGCGACAAGCGGTGCTTTTAGAAGCATGGTTGTACTCAACTATATTTTAAAGAACGAGTATAAGCTTGATACATGCGTTTTGCTCCCTAATGGCGGCGATGGATATAAACTTCTAAAAGAAAAAGGATTGCGTTATACTACAATTGAAACTGTTGACTGGATAGTAACTACAGACAGTAATAAAAGG
>JAJPXK010000207.1 GCA_021205485.1 Clostridia bacterium
TATCAATATTCTGTATGGATATGCGTAAAAATGGCGAAAGACCCCTTATAACCGTTTTCGACAGCGGCATAGGGGGCTTAAATCTTCTTAAAGAGTGCAAAGAAAAAATTCCGCAGGCGGACTTCTGTTACTTTGCCGATAACTTCCGCGTGCCCTACGGCAACCTTCCCGAAAAGCTCATAAAAAAATATGTCTTTGAGGCCTTTGATAAAATGGCCGATATGCGTCCCGATATCGCTGTGGTCGCTTGCAATACGGTAACGTCTTGCTGTGTAGGCGAACTCAGAAGCAGATACTCTTTTCCTGTAGCGGGGGTGCAGCCCGCCGTAAAGCAGGCGGCGGGGCGCGGAGGCAAATTTCTTGTCTTGGCGACTAAAGCCACAGCCGAAAGCCTTTCTTTTAAAAGTCTGTTAAAGGGCCGCGAAGGCGTGGACGAAGTTGTAAAGTGCGAAGGGCTGGCCGCGGATATCGAAAAAAATATTTTCAGCCTTGAAAATGTTGACGTCAGAAGTTATCTTCCCGAAGGGAGGTATTCGTCTGTTGTTTTAGGGTGCACGCATTACGTTTTTATTTCTGACAAGATAAAAACCTTTTTCGGCTGCCCTGTTTTTGACGGAATTGCAGGGACGGCTGACCACGTGAGGGAAATTTTAGGGATTTTTGACCACCGGGAAAACGGTCGGCAAAAAATTGAGTTTATCGGCGGGGATTTTTGCAAAAATGAGGCCGTTTTCAAGCATATTTGCCGTTGAATTGAATTTTTTCGTTTAATCGCAAAAATGCACTCGCCTCCCTAAAATTTTAAAAATTTTTATAAAAAAATTAAAAGAAATTTACATCAAGGGGTTGACAGTGGTCAAAAAAGGTGATATTATATTGACATAGTATTAATAGGGTAAGTGTATGGAGTACTTCACTGGCGAATACAACCATCAGTTGGACGCTAAAAACCGAATAAGAGTTCCTTTTAAGCTCAAGAAGGAATTAGGTGAAAAATACTATTTCACCAGGGGCGCGGATAACTGTATCTTTATATTCCCTAAAGAAGTAGCCGATGAACAGCTTGCTAAAATTGCAGAGATCAAAGCGTCGGACGAGGAAAAACGCCGCGGCGTCAGGGTCTTTACAAAATCGTTTGTTTCTGCTGAAGAGGATAATCAGGGGAGGGTGGTTCTTCCCGCGGCCCTTAAAGACTTTGCCAAAATAAAAAAAGACGTGGTTTTCTGCGGCGTAGGCAAAAGGATAGAACTTTGGGCCAAAGAAGTATACGACGAATACTTCGCTGGCGAGAACGAAGAGTTCAACGATTTATTCAGCGCGCTCGATATCTGATATGAGCGAATTTTCTCATTTATCCGTAATGCCCGAAGAGTGCATAAACGGCTTGCAAATAAAAAGCGGAGGGGTTTATTTCGACGGAACTTTAGGCGGAGGAGGCCATTCTTACAGAATACTTGACGCCGCCCCCGACACAAAGCTTATAGCCACCGACTTAGACGACGACGCGATAGCCGCCGCGACGCAAAAGCTGAAACCTTTCGAAGGCAGATTTTTCATCCACAAAGCTAACTTTAAAGACTACGATAAAGTACTCGGCGAAGAAAATATACAAAGTCTTGACGGAGTGATACTCGATTTCGGGGTTTCAAGTTACCAGATAGACAGCGAAGAAAGGGGATTTTCTTATATGAAGGGCGACGCTCCTTTGGATATGAGGATGGATAGGTCGTGTCCTCTTACAGCCGAAACGGGGGTCAACGAGTATTCAAAACAGCAGCTCATAAAAATATTAAGGGATTACGGCGAAGAAAAATTCGCGCCCGCGATAGCGGAAAACATCGTAAAAGTCCGCGATTTAAACAGGATAACAACCTGCGGACAGTTTGCGGAAATCATAGAAAAAAGCATACCGTTAAAATTCCGTCAGAACGGACCTGCCGCAAGAAAAAGTTTTCAGGCGGTAAGGATAGAGGTAAACGGTGAGCTCGACGGCTTGTACGAAGCAGTTTTAGGCCTGACCCGAAGGCTTAAAAAGGGCGGCAGGATAGCCGTGCTTACCTTTCATTCTCTGGAAGACAGGATTGTAAAACAGGCATTCAAATATCTTGAAGCAGATTGTATCTGCCCTAAGGAATTACCCGTTTGCGTATGCGGAAAAAAACAGGAGATTAAAATTATTACAAAAAAGCCGGTTACAGCTTCGCCTAAGGAACTTACGGTAAATTCCCGTTCCCGTTCGGCAAAACTGCGGATAGCTGAAAAAATTATTTAGGGCTTTGTAGAGCCGTTTGCGATTTAAGGAGTAGGTTATGGCAGTCGCAGCACCCGTTTACGAAAGAAGTATAGGAAAAGACAGTTACGTTGAAAATAATTTCGGCAGTCCTATGACTGACGACGAAATACATAATGCAAAAATAAAGGATATTTACGCAAAAATAATTAATCCTGAATATAAAATGAGTGATCTCAAGTCAGAAATTGATAAGACCACTTATAAAAA
>JAJPXK010000227.1:0-2674 GCA_021205485.1 Clostridia bacterium
TTAAACATAAAATTATATATTCCGTAATAATGGCGAGTTAAAATATATTGCAGAATATGGAATTGCGGGGTTTTTATGGTAAACATACTCGTCGCCGAGGACGATATAAATTTAAATAATCTTGTTTGCTCGTCGCTTATAAGGTCGGGCTTTTCGGCCTGCGGCTGTTTTAACGGCGAGGAGGCTTTAAAAAAGCTTACGGAAGAAAAGTTCGGAATGATAGTAAGCGACGTTATGATGCCGTCTTTAGACGGCTTCGCCCTCGCTGCCGAGGTGAGAAGAACAGATAAAAATATACCGATTCTTTTTATCACGGCGAGGGACGATATGCCCTCTAAACAGCTCGGCTTTTCTTTAGGCATAGACGACTACCTTGTAAAGCCGTTTGTGATGGATGAGCTTATTTTAAGGGTAAAGGCCCTTTTACGCAGGGCGGATATAAAAAACTCGGGCAAAATTGCGATAGGCAACCTTGTTATGGACGAGGAGGAGCATACCGCCTACGCGGACGGCGAGGAACTTCCCCTTACCGTAAGGGAGTTTGACCTTTTGTTCAAACTTTTGTCTTACCCTAAAAAGACTTTCACCCGTTCGCAGCTTATGGACGCCCTGTGGGATTACGACAGCTCGGCCACTTCCCGCACGGTGGACGTGTATATGGCTAAACTCCGCGAAAAGACCGCCGTATGCGACGGGTTTAAACTTGTAACGGTGCACGGCCTAGGTTATAAGGCGGTGCTTAAATGAAGGAAAAAGGTTCCCCGCAGCGGACGTCTTTCAGCTTTTTGCTGTACATAGTGTTTTTTGTCGGGGTAATAATCACCGCCACAACATCTATACTTTTATATCTTTTTATGCTTGAAAAGACCGAAAGCGATGTTGTAACGGCGGTAGTTACCACTATATACCTTGTTGTACTTGCGTTTGTTCTGACGCTTGTTTCGGTTATTTATCGCGGCGTGAATGCTGAAAAGCCAGTAAAAAAGATACTTGAGGCCACCGATAAAATGGCGAAGGGCGACTTTGATATCCGCCTTAAGCCGAGGCACAGCTACGGCAGATACGACGAGTATGACATTATTTCCGAAAATTTAAGCCGCATGGCGAAGGAACTTTCAAAGGCGGAGGTCTTGCGGAGCGATTTTATAGCCAATGTTTCGCACGAGATTAAAACGCCGCTCGCGGTAATACAAAATTACGCCGCGGAGCTTAAAGACGGCGGTCTGGACGAAGATGCGAGAAGGGAGTGCTGCGACATACTCATTTCTGCGTCGGCGAGGCTTACCTCGCTTGTTACAAACATATTAAAGCTCAACAAGCTTGAAAACCAGAGCATCTTTCCGTCAAAGACAAAGGTGGACGTAGCCGAACAGCTTCGCGTATGCGTTCTTTCGTTTGAAGACAGGATTGAGAGCAAAAACCTCGGGCTTGAATGCGACATAGAAGAGTGCAGCGTCGTCTCTGACGGCGGGCTTTTAGAGATTATCTGGAACAACCTTTTATCCAACGCCGTAAAGTTTACCGACGAAGGGAGAATTTACGTAAGTTTGAAGGATGAGGGGGAATGTGCAGCCGTATGCGTAAAGGATACGGGCTGCGGAATGGACGCCGAGACGGGAAGCCGCATCTTTGATAAGTTTTATCAGGGGGATACCTCTCGCGCGCAGGAAGGCAACGGCTTAGGCCTCGCCCTTGTAAAGAGGGTTATAGACATATTAGGCGGGCAGATATCGGTAGACAGCAAGCCGGGCTGCGGCGCGGTGTTTACGGTAAGAATAAAAAAAGAGTAGGTTTGACGGAAAGGGCAAAGTGAAAAAGTTAAATAAATTTGTCAAAAGGCTTGTGCACGACTATATCTTCGGCACTACGTTTATGACGATAATAGCCTTTGCGATTAACTTTATATACGCCGCATGGCAGGCGGTTCTCGCGATAAGTTTTGGCTCGGCGTGGTACGCCGCCCTCGCCGTGTACTACTTTATCCTTTTCGCCGTAAGGGGGTGGACCCTTCTTTTTGAAAAGTTCGCCTCAAAGCTGTCGGGATATGAAAAACTCAGAAAGACGCTTAAGTACTACCAGAGGATAGGCCTTATGCTGCTCGCTTTAAACTTAGTGTTCGCGGTAATGGTGTGGTATATGATTTCAACGGGCACGGCTTCGAAGTATTCGACTATACCTGCGATAGCCTCGGCCGCTTACGCCACATATAAGTTCGTCGCCGCGATAGTTAACGCCGCGAGGGCAAAAAATTACGATGACTATGTTATACGGGGGCTGAGAAAACTTACGCTTATCGACGCGATAGTTTCCCTGTTTGCGATGGAGGCCGCCATGGTAGAGACGTTCGGCGACGGAATCCAGGGCTCTTTATATCCGCTGGTGGTCGCCTCGGGGATTGCAGCCTGCGGCGCATGCGTAATAATTACGGTATATATGGCGGTCAATTCGTCAATAAAATTAAAAAAGCTTGATATTCAGGAAAGCACGGAAAAGTCGGGGAATAATAAAGATGAGTGAAAAAGAGGAAGGTTTTAAATTTACATATACGGCCCCTTCCGAAGAGGAACGGCGGGAGATAGAACGCATAAGAAGCCGTTATCTGTCCGAAGAGGAGAGTTCGGAAAAATATATCCTCTTAAAAAAGCTCAATTTCAGGGTAAACCTGTGTGTAGGG
>JAJPXK010000227.1:2684-6062 GCA_021205485.1 Clostridia bacterium
AGATAAAAAATTTTATGCAAAAAAAGTACGGCGGACGCATTTTGTCGCTTACCGACGAATTGCTGTCGGGCGAGCAAAAGGACGGCTGATATGCCGCAACTATTTAAAAAAAACGGAGCGATTATGACAGAAAATTATATGTCTTTCGACAGCCTTTCTATAGCCGTCAAGGCGGGCGCCGCCGAAGATATGAAGACGTGGTACGGCGCCTTCGGCTGGAACGTAGAAAAGGAATACGGCGATAAAATTTACGGCGATATCGTCCATATGGACTTTACCCGTCCGCATAAAATAGAACACAAGGACAGGCTCCAGCTTTTGCAGGTAAGGTTTGAAATGCTTATAAACCTTATAGCGAGGGCTGGCCGCAGGGGCAACGTAAAAACGGGCGTCACCGCGGCCGCGCTGTTCCTTTTAGGGGCGGCCATAGTCGTGTGCGGGGCGCTTCTCGCCATATGGTCGGATAACGCCTTTTACCTCGCCTGCGGAATAATAGTAATTGTAGCCGGCATACTTTTCTGGATAGTGAGTTATATCCTTTGCCTGCATATGCGAAGGAACGAAAAGCAAAAGTATTCAGTCCTTGCAAACGTACTTAAAGAAAATATCAAAAACGTGGTAAAGGAAGCGGCTTCGCTTACAGGTTTCACCTATGGAATTGCAGAACAATCAAAAGCTTAAAAGACAAAAATCTTCTCATATGCGCAGGTCGCCCGAGGGCGATATCGTGCGGATTAAGACAGAACACATAGGCCTCGGCAAGGCTAAGGTTGCCATAATGCTGTTTTGCGCCGTGCTATGGATAGTCGCCCTCGCCCTTTTGCATATGTGGATAGTCGAACTGTTTACCGTATATCTTATTATAGCCATCGTCCTTGATATATTGACCGTCATATATATTCTGAATACCGATAAAACAGGCCAGTCTAAAGCCGTATGGACTTTTCTTGTATTGCTGTTTTTTCCGTTCGGTTTTTTACTCTATTTTTTATCCAACGACGAAGTGTGGTTTAAAGGGGCGAGAAAAAAATACAACAGGATAATGAAGGCGGCCGAAAAATATTCCTGCGGCGGCGAGCCGGGCGAGGACGCCTGCGAAGAGGTTTTAAGCGACTGCGCCTACCTTAAAAGCGCGGGCGGCGTAACGCCGTTTACGCATACTTCGGCAAAATATTTCCCCTCGGGGGCGAGCGGCTTCGACGATATGCTTGAAAGGTGCGCCGAGGCTAAGAAGTTTATATTTATCGAATATTACATTATCGCCGAAGGCGTGCTTTTAAACAGGTTTGTGGACGTTTTGGAGGAACGCGCGGCGGCTGGCGTGGACGTACGCATAATACGCGACGACATGGGCTCGGGCGGACGCATTACCCGCAAAATGAAAAAGCGGATTGCGGCGGCGGGCATAAAAATGTCTACGTTCAACAAGCTCGTGCCTTTCTATAAGATAAGCATGAACTACCGCGACCACCGCAAAATCACGGTTATAGACGGCGAAACGGCGTATACGGGCGGAATAAATATAGCCGACGAATACATTAACGAAAAGAGGCTGTACGGCTACTGGAAGGATAACGCCATAAGGGTAGACGGCAGGGCGGTAGACGGGTTTACCATTATGTTCCTTCGCCAATGGGAATTTGTCACCAAAAAATCCTTTGATTATTCGCCATATTTAGGCCTGTATAAAGAGACGGACGGCGCGTCTACCTTTTTGCCCTACTGCACGGGGCTTGAGTACGACGACCGGATAGCCCGCGACGTGTACGCCAACGTCATTTCCAACGCCAAGAAAAAACTTTACATTATGACGCCCTACTTTGTACCCGACGACACCATTTTAAACCTTATTATGGTAAAGGCCAAGTCGGGCGTGGACGTAAGGATAGTTCTTCCGGGCGTTCCCGACAAGCGGACGGTTTATCCTATAACGCTGCGCAACGCTGACAAGCTTACAAAGTACGGCGTCAAAGTGATTATCGCCCCCGATACCTTTGTTCACACAAAGTCAGTCCTCACCGAGTACTGCGCCATAATAGGCTCTATTAATTTTGACGTAAGGTCCTTTTACCAGCAGTACGAAAGCGCCCTGTACACCGACGACAAGACGGTTATGGAGGGGCTTGAGGCCGACTTTGAAGACGTATTTTCTGAGGGCGTGCAGAGGGAGTACGTACAGCGCAAGCAAAAACTTTCTGAAAGGATAGCGACCGCCTTGCTGCAGATAGTTTCCCCTTTAATGTGAACGGCTTTTACAATTCGCTTACAAAAGAATAATAAACCGTTTACAAAAAATTAAAAATGTTTAAACACGCCCTATGTATAATAAGCTTACAAAATTTAAAGGAGCTTAATTATGCGAAACACAGACACAGAAATTATCGGCAAAGCCGAAGGCATCAGGGCGGACTACGTTCCCCGTACGGAAGACGATTTTGACAGGCTTAAAAAGCTTGATAAAAAGGTAAAACGCCCTAAGCAGATTTTCGGCATAACTTTCGGCGTGGCGTCTATGCTTGTTTTAGGCGTCGGCATGAGCATATGCCTCGGGGCGATAGGCGCGTCTTCGCTTTTCCCCTTAGGCGTCGCCATAGGGGCGGCGGGCGTATTAATGGCGATAGCCAACGTACTTATCTGCGAGGCGATAGACAAGTCAAGGAAGAAAAAATACGCCAAAGAGATTATAGAACTTTCCGACAAAATATTAAACAACGACTAACTTAAAAAGGGAACGGCTTTCTGCCGTTCCCCTTTAAGTTTTTTTTATTGTTCGTTTGAGGATATGTCCGCATCATTTAAAATTTCTTCTATAATAAAACGGGGGCGGCCCTTCGCCTCGGTATAGCTCTTTCCTACGTAAATTCCTACAACGCCTATGCACGAAACGATAATTCCCGTGCATAAAACCATCGCCGCGAGCAGCAGGCTCCACGCGGGAACAATATTCAGGGCGAGGAGAATTATAGTCACGATTACGCCCGCAAAACCGAGAAGGGATAGGATAACCCCGCAGGTGAAGATCATGCCAAGCGGCTTGGCCGAAAAGGATGTAACCCCGTCCAGCGCGAAGGAAACCATCTTTTTAAGCGGATATTTGCTTTCGCCCGCGAAGCGTTCGGCCCGTTCGTAGTAGACCTTTTCCGAGGGGTACCCTACCATAGGCACAACGCCCCTTAAAAACAGGTTTACCTCTTTAAACTGCTGCAAACCCTCTACCGCCCGTTTAGACATAAGGCGGTAGTCGGCGTGGTTGAACACAAGCTCCACGCCTAAGCGTTTCATAATTTTATAGTAGCTTTCCGCCGTAAATTTTTTAAAAAACGAGTCCTTTTTGCGGCTGCTCCTCACGCCGTAAACCACATCGGCCCCGTTTGTATA
>JAJPXK010000227.1:6098-16361 GCA_021205485.1 Clostridia bacterium
GGCCTCGATATCGTCCTGAAGGTCGGCGTCAAGGGTTATTGTCACGTCGGCGTATTCGACGGCTGTAAAAAGCCCCGCCAAAAGGGCGTTCTGGTGCCCGCGGTTCCTCGATTCCTTTACGCCGGAAAACCGCTTGTCGCTTTGGTGCAGGTCGGATATAATCTGCCAGGTTTTGTCCTTAGACCCGTCGTCCACAAAAAGGATGCGGCTTTTGCCGTCTGCAATTCCCCTTTCTGTAAGGGAGGTAAGCTTTGCGAGCAGCCTTTTAGAGGTCTCGGGCAAAACGGCTTCTTCGTTGTAGCAGGGAACTACAAAATATAATATGTCGGCCATATTTTCCCTCTTTGATTTAATACATTTTTAATTGTACCATAAGCGGAGTGGAATTGCAATATTTTTTTAAAATCAGGAGGCAAAATAAAATTTTTGCGTAAATATGGTTAAAATCACTTTACAAAATTAAAGTGATAAAGTAAAATAGGAAGGAAACTTACTTCCAAAGGGGTAAATTGGCATGGAAAACAAAGAAAAAATAGATATGGACGAAGCTTTTAAACAGCTCTGCGAGTGCCTGGCCGCGGTAGACAACGCCGACGATATAAGCAAACTTTTGTCGGATTTGTGTACTTATACAGAGATTGAGCAGCTTTCGCAGCGGCTTTTATGCGCCAAACTGCTTTTGCAAGGCTATACTTACAACGAAATTATAGAGATGACCGACGTCTCTTCGGCCACCCTTTCAAGGGTGTCGCGCTGCATACGGCACGGAAGCGGAGGGTACAGCGGCGCGCTTTCCAAGGCGGCGGAGGAAGATAAATGACCCCCGCAAACCTCACCGAAGAGGAGAAGGTGTATTTTTCGCTTAAAGGGCTGTACGAGGGGTTCGGCTACAGGCAGTACCGCATGCGAAAGTTCGAGGAATACTCTCTCTATTCAGAAAATAAGAACTTTTTAAAGAGCAAAGACATAATAACTTTCAGCGATCTGAACGGAAAGCTGTTGGCGTTAAAGCCCGACGTAACATTGTCTATAGTAAAAAACACCCGCCTTGACAGGGGGCAGCGCCGCAAGCTGTACTACCGCGAAAGCGTCTACAGGACGGACGGCGGCAAGCAGTTTAAAGAGATAAGCCAGATAGGGCTCGAATGTCTCGGCGATATAGACGTATATTCTCAGCTTGAAGTTCTGGCCCTCGCGGCGGAGAGCCTCAAGGCCGTAGGCGGCGGGTATGTAATAGATATCTCGCACATGGGCGTAATAGACGGAGTAATGGAGGAATGCGGCTTGTCCGCTTTCCCCGAACAGCTTTCAGGCTGCATAAAGTCAAAAAATATGCATGATTTGCCCGAGGTCTGCCGCAAGGCGGGGCTTGCGGAAGATAAAATTTCAAAACTGTGTACTCTTCTGGATACAAAAGGCGGCTACAGGGTACAGCTTGAGGCTTTGAGGAATTTATTTAAAAATAAAAAGTGCCTTTCGGCCGCCGACGAGCTTGAAGCTTTACTTTCGGGATTGGAAAAGAGCGGCGAAAGAGGTTTCAATCTGGATTTTTCGGTGATAAACGACGTTACTTACTATAACGGTGTGGTTTTTCAGGGGTATCTTGAAAAATTTCCGCGGGTGGTGCTGTCGGGCGGAAGGTACGACAACCTCGTAAAAAAATTCTGCGGCGATATCGGCGGAACGGGCTTCGCCCTGTACCCCGACGAGCTCGGCTATTATTACCAGAAGCAGCCCGAATATGACGCAGATATTCTTTTATTGTATGGCGACGAACAGCCTTACGAGGTGTTTTTAAAGGCGAAAGAGCTTATCTCTCAGGGCAATACCGTAAGGGTTGCGAAAAGCGTACCCGAAAATTTGCGGTTCGCTGAAATTGTAAAGGTATAAAAATATGCTTAACATTGCGTTGCCTAAGGGCAGACTTGGCGAAAAAGTTTATAAAATGCTTGAAAGGGCGGGCTATTCCTGCGAAGACGTTTTAAGCGACAGCCGCAGGCTTATCTTTACCGATGAAACAAGCGGCGTCAGCTATTTCTGGGTAAAACCTTCCGACGTAGCCATTTACGTGGAACGCGGCGTGGCCGACATTGGCGTCGCGGGCAAGGATATACTTGAGGAGAGCGGGGCGGACGTTTACGAGCTTTTAGACCTCGGCATAGGCAGGTGTAAAATGGCGGTTGCGTCTGTCAACGGTTACAGGGAAGATATTTCAAGGCCTTTAAGGGTTGCCACAAAGTTCCCCGCGATAGCGGCGGCGTACTACGGCGGCAAAAACAGAGAGATTGACATTATAAAACTGTACGGCAGCATAGAGCTTGCGCCTATCTTAGGCCTATCGGACGTCATAGTCGATATTGTTGAGACGGGAACGACCTTAAAAGAGAACAATATGTCGGTGATAGAGGAAATTTTCCCGATAAGCGCCAGGCTTATTGCCAACAAGGCGTGCTGTAAATTTAAAGGTACCGAAGTGGATACGGTTGTAGACAGGTTAAAAAAGGAGCTTTCTTATGATAAAAATTTATGACGGCTGCAAAACCGAAGAAATTTTAAACAGAAAAATAAACTCTTACGAAAGGGAAGAGGCGGCGGTAAAGGCCATACTCTCTGACGTGGCTGCGAGGGGCGATACGGCTGTATTGGAGTACGGCAAAAAATTCGACGGGGCGGATATTGCCGCTTTGCAGGTCTCCGAGCAGGAATTTGCCGAGGCAGAGAGCAAATTGACCCCCGAATATAAGCAAACTATTTTAAACGCCAAGGCCAATATAGAGCTGTTCCACGCAAGGCAGCTTAAAAGCGGATTTGAGATAAAAAAGCCGGGCGGGGTTATCTTAGGGCAAAAGTACACCCCTATAGATACGGCGGGCGTGTACGTGCCGGGCGGCACGGCGAGCTACCCTTCTACCGTGCTGATGGATATAATACCCGCGAAGATAGCGGGGGTAAAAAATATAATTATGGTTACGCCCGTAAAGGCTGACGGCAAGGTGAAGCCCGAAATTTTATTCGCCGCCAAGACAGCGGGGGCGGATATGGTGTTCAAGACGGGCGGGGCTCAGGCCATAGCCGCCCTGGCGTACGGCACGCAGACCATACCTAAGGCAGATAAAATCGTCGGCCCGGGGAACATTTATGTGCAGCTTGCAAAAAAACAGGTGTACGGCCTGGCGAGCGTGGATATGATAGCGGGGCCTTCCGAAATTTTAGTGATAGCCGACGGCACGGCAAACCCCGAATATGTGGCGGCCGATCTTCTTTCGCAGGCCGAACACGACGTTTTGGCCTCCGCCGTTCTTGTTACAGACAGCAGACGGCTCGCCATAGACGTTCAGAAAGAGATTGAAAGGGCTCTGCCCCTTATGGAGCGTGAGCAGGTCGCCCGCAAATCCATAGACTTAAACGGCAAAATCATTATCTGCGAAAGCATAGAAAAGGCGGTGGAAATTTCTAACGAGATCGCCCCCGAACACCTTGAAATATGCGTGGACAACCCCTTTGATTATCTGGATAAAATACAGAATGCGGGCTCGATATTTTTAGGCAAATACACGCCCGAAGCTTTAGGCGACTACTACGCGGGGCCTAACCACACCCTGCCTACGGGCGGCAGCGCCAGATTTTCTTCCCCGCTGTCGGTAGACGACTTCGTAAAAAAATCTTCCTATATTTATTATACCGAGGACGAGCTTAAAAAGGCGGCAAAAGACGTAATGTCGTTCGCTTCAAGCGAGGGATTAGGCGGCCACGCCCGTTCGGTAGGTGTACGTGTAAATAAGGCATAGTATAGGGCCAATTAAATTATGACTAAGTATTTCAGCGAAGATTTGCAGGGCGTTTCCCCCTACGTGGCAGGCGAACAGCCTCAGGATAAAAGTTATATAAAGCTCAACACCAACGAAAGCCCTTTTCCTCCCTCGGCGGGGGCCGTAGAAGCTGCTGCAAGGCAGGCGGAAAGGTTGAATCTTTATTCCGACCCGACTTGCGGGCCTTTAAAACAGGCGGCCGCCGAATTTTACGGCTTAAAACCCGAAAATATTCTGTGCGGGAACGGTTCGGACGAGGTATTGTATTTTATCTTCCGCGCGTTCTGCTCAAAAAACAAGGGAATGGCTTGCCCCGACGTAAGCTACGGGTTTTACCCCGTACTTTGCGGGCTGTTGAATATACCCTATATTCCCGTTCCGCTAAAGGCCGATTTTACCGTTTATCCCCCCGACTATGCCAAAATTATCGGCAATGTCTGTATCGCAAACCCTAACGCGCAGACGGGCGTTTACCTTAATCTGAACGGCGTGGAGAAGATACTGCGGCGACACCCCGACGACGTTGTGGTTTTAGATGAGGCTTATATAGACTTCGGCGGGCAGAGCGCCTTAAGCCTTTTAAAAAGTTATAAAAACCTCATTGTGGTACAGACTATGTCAAAGTCCCGTTCGCTCGCGGGCGGCAGGGTAGGCTTCGCCTTCGCCGATGCCGAGATAATATCCGATTTGGATGCGGTAAGGAATTCCTTCAACCCGTACAACATAAACAGAATGAGCATGTTCGCCGCCGCCGAGAGCCTTAAAGACGTTTCCTACTTCCGTTCCTGCGTGGACAAAATAATAGAAACGAGGGAGTATACCGTAATGGAGCTTGAGGGGCTCGGCTTTGAGGTTTTGCCGTCTTCGGCAAATTTTGTGCTTGCGAAGACAGAAAAAATTTGCGGCGAGACGCTCTATTTAAAGCTGAAGGAGCGGGGCATACTCGTGAGGCATTTAACCGATGACCGCATAAAGGACTATGTACGCATCACCATAGGCGGGCGCGGCCAGATGGAAAAATTAATTTCAGAACTTAAGAATTTACTTTGAAAAGAGGTGCAAAATGAGGGTTTCTTCGGTTGCCCGCAAGACGACGGAGACGGATATATCGGTTACTTTGAATCTTGACGGAAGCGGCAGTTACAAAATATCCACGGGGATAGGCTTTTTCGACCATATGCTGGAGCAGTTTGCCCGCCACGGCGACTTTGATATTGTGTTAAAGTGCGACGGCGATTTAAATGTAGACGGACACCATACCGTAGAGGACTGCGGCATAGCTTTAGGCATGGCTTTTTGCGAGGCTTTAGGCGACAAACGGGGCATAATGCGGTACGGCTGGACGGCGCTCCCTATGGACGAAGCGTTGATTTTATGCGCCGCCGACATAAGCGGCAGGGCCTATCTGAACTTTGACGTCGCCTTCCCCGACGAGTATAAAATAGGCGATATGGACGCCGAACTGTTTAACGAATTTTTTCTCGCCTTTGTAAGGGCGTGCCCTATGTCGCTGCACTTTAAAAAGCTTTGCGGCGTAAATAACCACCATGTGGCGGAAGGGGTGTTCAAGGCCTTCGCCAAGGCTATGAAGGCGGCAGTGAGCGTAGACAAAGAACGGGCGGACAAACTGCCTACAACAAAGGGCTCGCTATGATAGCTATTATAGACTACGGCGTAGGCAATTTATACTCGCTTTCGTCCTCGCTTAAATACCTCGGGATAGAAAATGCCGTCACCGCCGATAAAAATAAAATAGAAGACGCTTCGGGCGTTATCCTCCCCGGGGTAGGGGCGTTCGCCGACGCCATGGCTAAACTGCAAAATACAGGCCTTGCGCCCGTACTGGAAAATCAGGCAAAGTCGGGCAAGCCGCTTTTAGGCATATGCCTCGGCATGCAGATGCTGTTTTCAAAGTCTTTTGAATACGGCGAGCATAAAGGGCTCGGCTTTATTCCCGGCATAGTGGCCCCCCTTTCCGCCGATTTAAAGCGGGGCGCGAAAGTTCCGCATATCGGGTGGAATTCGCTTGAATTTTATAAACCTTCGGCCATATATAAGTATATAAACGGCGGCGAATACGTCTATTTTGTTCACTCTTACTATGCAAAAGGATGCGAAAGCGACGTTACCGCCGCGGCTATGTACGAAGGCGTGAAGATAACGGCCTCGGTAGGCAAAGACAACGTGTTCGGCGTGCAGTACCACCCCGAAAAGAGCGGGGCGGCGGGGCTTAAAATACTTAAAGCTTTTTGCGAAATAAAATAAAATTTTTGACCGTTTTATTAAAAAGCGATATAATTTAACCGATATCGGGTTATTAATTTTATAGGAGTTTTTTTTATGGAAATTTATCCCGCGATAGATATACGGGGCGGAAACGTTGTCCGCCTTACAAACGGAGATTACGGCAGGGAACAGATATATTCCGACGACCCTGAAAAAGTCGCCGCGTATTTTGCCGGGTGCGGGGCGAAAAATCTGCACATAGTAGACCTTGACGGCGCGAGGGAGGGGGCGTTGGTAAACGCCGACATTATAAAGCGTACGGCTAAAAACAGCGGGCTTTTTATAGAGGTAGGCGGTGGAGTGCGCAGCCTCACCCGCATAGAGGAATACATAAACGCCGGCGCGGGCAGGGTAATACTCGGCTCGGTAGCCGTGGATAACTTTACGCTCATCACCGATGCGGTAAAATTTTTCGGCGACAAGGTGGCGGTAGGCGTAGACGCCTCGGGCGGCAAAGTCGCCATTCACGGCTGGCAGACGGTTACGGATACCGACGCCTTCGAATTTTGCAAAAGGCTTAAAGAGAGCGGCGTGCGTACTGTAATCTGCACGGATATATCCAAAGACGGGGCAATGCAGGGCACAAATCTTGAGGCGTTTAAAGAGCTTCAGGGCATAGGCGGCGTAAATATTATAGCCTCGGGCGGAATAACATACTATGAGGAGCTTGCCGCCTTGAGAAAAATCGGCGTATACGGCGCGGTGGTAGGCAAGGCCCTGTACACGGGCGCCCTCGATTTAAAACGCGTCATCAGGGAAAACGGAGAAGGCGATGCTTGCTAAAAGAATTATCCCCTGCCTGGACATCCGCGACGGCGTGGTGGTAAAGGGCAAAAACTTCGGCGGCATACGCGAGGTTGAAAGCCCCGTAAGCCTTGCTCAGTTTTACAACCTTTCAGGGGCGGACGAGCTTGTGTTTTACGACATTACCGCCTCTTTCGAGGGCAGAAAACTTTTTACCGAAACGCTTAAAGAGGTAGCTTCCTGCATATTTATCCCCCTCACAGTAGGCGGCGGCATATCCTCTTTGGACGATTTTGACAGAGTATTGAAGTGCGGGGCTGACAAGGTGAGCGTAAACACGGGGGCTATAGACGACCCCTCGCTTATAAACAGGGCGGCGAAGAGGTACGGCAGCCAGTGCGTGGTGCTGTCTATGGACGTAAAACGGGTGGACGGAAAGTTTGCCGTGTTTTCCCGCGGCGGGCGGGTTAATACAGGCATATCTGCCGCCGAATGGGCATACCGCGGCCAGGAAGAAGGGGCGGGCGAGCTTGTTTTGAACAGCATAGACACCGACGGCGTAAAGGGCGGCTTTGACTGCGAAATGTTAAACTCCGTCTGCGAAAAACTTACCATACCCGTTATAGCTTCTGGCGGGGCGGGGAAAAAAGAGGACTTTTTGACCCTGTTCAACTCCTGCCCTAAGGCGGACGCGGGGCTGGCGGCTTCCATATTCCATTTTAAAGAGATAAATATTGAAGATCTTAAGCGTTACCTTAAAGAAAACGGCGTTCAGGCGAGGGTATGACGGCCTTTAAGGCGACAAAAGGAGGTTTTTGTGATCAGCATAGACAAACTTAAATTCGACGTAAACGGACTTATCCCCGCCGTGGTGCAGGATGCGTACACAAAAAAGGTGCTCACCGTGGCGTATATGAACAGGGAAAGTTTAGAGATAAGCATTAAACGCAGGCTGACCTGCTTTTATTCGAGAAAGAGAAAGACTCTGTGGCTTAAGGGCGAGACTTCGGGCAACTTCCAGCACATTGTCTCTATAACCGCCGACTGCGACTACGACGCCCTTACCATACAGGTTGTAAAGGACGGCCCCGCCTGCCACCTTGGCACCGACAGTTGCTTTACCAACACCCTTTATATAAATTCCGCGTACGAGGACGAAAATTTTCCCGACGCCCCCGAAGAGGAGAAGAAAGACGGCGAGAGTTTTTCCGCCGAAAAGCTTTACGCCCTTCTGCAGGACAGAAAGGAGAATCCTAAAGAGGGTTCCTACACAAACTACCTGTTTGACAAGGGCAAGGATAAAATACTCAAAAAGGTAGGGGAGGAGTGTACCGAAGTCATTATCGCCGCAAAGGGCGGGGATAAAAAAGAGACTGTGTTCGAAATTTCTGACCTCGCTTACCACGTTCTGGTGCTTATGGCAAACGAGGGGATATCCGTACAGGATATCAAGGACGAGCTTGCCTCGCGGCACGTGGTGGATAAAAAGGTAAAGCAGGAGCATATGCAGTAATGCCTGTAATAAAATCTAACGTACACACTCACACAGACTTTTGCGACGGCAAAGACAGTATGCAATCCATGGCGGAATATGCCGCAAATATCGGGTTTACCACCCTTGGCTTTTCCTTTCATTCGTATACAAATTTTGACAAGTCTTATTGCATCCGCGATTACTTCGGGTATATTAAGGAATTTTATCGCGTAAAAGAGCTGTATAAAGATAAACTTACCCTTTTAAACGGGGTAGAGCTTGACCTGTACGGCGAAAGGCCGTCGGTCTGCGACTATGTGATAGGTTCGGCGCATTATCTTAAAGAAAACGGAAGATATTTGGCGATAGACTGTTCGGAAGAGCTTTTTCAGGTTATATTGCGCCGCGTGTATAAGGGCGACGCCATGGCCATGGTCAAAAGGTATTACGAGGAAGTCGCCGAACTCGCAAAAAACGTCAGGCCGGATATTTACGGGCATTTTGACCTTATTACCCGATATAATTGCGGCGGCAAGTACTTTGACGAAGGCGACGGGGAGTATTTAAAATACGCCGCGCGGGCTATAGAGGCGTTGCCCGAAAAGGCGGTGGCAGAAGTCAACCTTGGCAGGGCGTTTAAAGGCCAGGGGGATATCTACCCGTCTGAACGGCTCATCTGCATGATGAAGGAGAGGGGCGTAAGGTTTATGCTCTCGTCCGACGCGCATAAAAAAGAGGCTTTAGGCTATAAATTTGACGAAACTCTTTTGCGTTTAAAATCTCTCGGGGTAAAATCTCTCGCCGTATACGACGGCGCCAGCTTAATTGATACGGAAATTTAATTTTTCAGGCTTTAATTTTGTAAACTTAAAATCAGTAAAAAAATATCGCGGCGGGGCTTAAAAAGCCCCGCCGCGCCGTTGCGTTTTTCCATCAGAAAATTTTAATAAATTATTCTTCGGTCGACTGTGTCCAGACAACTATTTCGCCGTCAACGGTGTGCCAGTAATTATAGCCGTCGGTATAATCGGGTTCGCTTGCGCTGTAATAGTAAAGCGTTGCAGAAGTAAGATAAGTGTTACTTGAATCTATCGAAATCGTACTCCACTCGCTTGCGGTGCCGCTGTAGTAAACGCTTGTAAGCGAGGTACATCTATAGAACGCATAATTGCCGATAGAAGTCACGCTGCTGCCAAGGCACACGCTTGTAAGCGAGGTGCAACCTTCGAACGCAGAAGTGCCTATAGTTTTTACACCGCTGCCTATAGTAACGCTTGTAAGCGAGTCGCATAAATAGAATGCATAATTGCCGATAGAGGTTACGCTGTCGGGTATGGTTATGCTTTCAAGCGAGTTGCATAAACCGAATGCATAATTGCCGATTGATGTCACGCCGTCGGGTATGGTTATGCTTGTAAGTGAAGTGCAACCATAGAACGCAGAATCGCCGATAGAGGTTACGCTGTCGGGTATGGTCACGCTTGTAAGTGATGTGCAACCAGAGAACGCACCATTGCCTATAGAGGTTACGCTGTCGGGTATGGTCACGCTTGTAAGCGAGGTGCAACCTAGGAACGTATTGTTGCCGATAGAAGTTATGCTGCCGTCTATCGTCACGCTTGTAAGCGAGGTGCAATAACAGAACGCGCCATTGCCGATAGAAGTTACGCTGCTTGGTATCGTTACGCTTGTAACATACCAACCTGCAAAAGCATAAGCGGATATGGTTGTTAAGTTTGTATTTTCTAAATCCGTTAAAAGTGTATTGCTTATATACAAATTACCCGCATAATACAAGGGGTTAGAAGAATAACTACTAAACGAAATATTTGCCCATTCAGAGGCAGTACCGCTGTAGTATACGCTTGTAAGCGATGTGCAACTATCGAATGCATAATCGCCGATAGAAGTTACGCTGTCGCCTATCGTCACGCTTGTAAGCGATGTGCA
>JAJPXK010000124.1 GCA_021205485.1 Clostridia bacterium
CGACAATCTGTTGGCGGAAAAAACTTTGATCGGAAGTACCCAAGCGGCTGAAGGGGCTCCCCTGCTAAGGGAGTAGTGCGGGAAACTGCAGCGCGAGTTCAAATCTCGCCTTCCGCGCCAAGCGCGACTCGTTTGAACTTAAACGAGTCGCGCTTATTATTTTCACTTTCATCGGGAGGGAATTTTAAAAAACTTCCCTCCTTTTTCTCTGTCATCCGCACTTCATCCGCGGTCTCGGGCGAAGTGTCATAGTAAAACGCACACTTAAGGCGGTTGCCGAAGGTGTGCGTTTTATGTTTTTAGCTGTTTTTTATTCAACATTCTTTTGTAAACTTTTTAAAAAAGAAATTAAAAGCTGCCGCTGTTTAGGGGTAAGGGTGGAAATTGCCGCCGACAGTTCCTCCTGCTCGTTCGGCTGTGCGAAAAAATCCTGTAGCGTAATACCCAAGGCATCGCATATCAGTTGAAGATGTCCAACCGTTATATCCGCTTCGCCGCGTTCAACTCTCCGTAAATGCGTTTGTGAAACGCCCGCCCACTCCGCGAGTTTATTCTGCGAAAAATTTAAACTTTCCCTAAATTCCCGTATACGCTGTCCAACATTCATTTTAGCACCCTCGTTTATTCTTATAAGAATAATTTTATGCCTTTTAATGGAAAATAATTAGTCTTATACAGTTGCTTAATTAGTCTTAAAATGCTAAAATGTAAAATATAGGCGTATTTTATAAATTTAAAAAAATCGGAAACAAATATGGCATCAGAAACGGATAAAAAAGCACAAGAAAAGCAGACAAAATCTAAAGAGCGCGTAAGAGATCACGGCGAGGTGTTTACCGCCGAGCGTGAAGTAAAAGCTATGTGCGATTTAGTAAAGGACGAAACCGAGCGCATCGACAGTCGATTTTTAGAGCCAGCCTGCGGCAACGGTAATTTTTTGGCGGAGATTTTAACGCGCAAACTTGCCGTGTGCAAGCGCAGGTACAAAAAGAGCGCCTACGACTACGAGCGCAACTCTCTGCTTGCCCTCGGCTCAATCTACGGCGTGGATATTTTGACGGATAACGCCGCCGAGTGCCGCGCGCGGCTGTATGAAATATGGAATAGAGAATACAGAGCCGTCTGCAAAAAGGAATGTAACGACGACACCCGCGCCTCGGCAAAATTTATTCTGTCGCGCAATATCGTCTGCGGCAACGCCCTGACGCTTAACTGCGTGGACGAAAACGGCAATGATACTACTACCCCTATCGTCTTTTCTGAATGGACTTTCCCCCGCAACGACGCGCTTTTACAGCGCACCGACTACACCTTTACCGAGCTTTTACAGGAAGATGACAAAGACAAACAACAGGATATGTTCACCGAAAACGACGGCGAAGGCAAATTTTTAAAAAAATATATAACGCACTACAGGAGGCTGCAAGACAATGAGTGATAACGGACTATTTGAAAAGGTATATAACCCCGACGTGCTTTCCTGCCTTGCAAACCTTTCTAACGACGAAGTGTTTACACCGCCCGAAATCGTGAATCAAATGCTGGATATGCTTCCGCAGGAGCTGTTTAAAAACCCCGACACAAAGTTTTTAGACCCCGCTTGTAAAACGGGCGTGTTCCTGCGCGAGATAGCCAAACGCCTTATAAAAGGGTTAGAGCGGCAGATGCCTGATCTGCAGCAGCGCGTGGACCATATTTTCAAAAATCAGCTTTACGGCATAGCCATAACCGAACTTACAAGCCTGTTATCCCGCCGAGGGGTGTATTGCAGTAAATACGCCAACAGCGATTTTGCCGTAACCAAATTTGATACCGCCGACGGCAATATCCGCTATAAGCGCATTCCGCATACGTGGAAAGATGGCAGATGTATTTATTGCGGAGCAAATAAAGAGCAATACGACCGCGGCGACGAGCTTGAAACGCACGCCTACGAATTTATCCACACCCTTAATGCGGAGGAAATTTTTAATATGAAATTTGACGTAATAATCAGCAATCCGCCTTATCAGTTGTCGGACGGAGGCGCGCAGGCAAGCGCAAAGCCTATATATCAGCGATTTATTCGCCAAGCAAAAAAATTAAAGCCGCGCTATTTAACAATGATTATTCCTGCCCGTTGGATGACAGGCGGTAAAGGATTGGACGATTTTCGCGACGAGATGATTCACGATAGGCATATTACAAAATTATATGATTTTGCCGATTCAAGCGATTGTTTTAACGGCGTTGAAATAAAAGGCGGCGTTTGTTATTTTTTATGGGATAAAAGTAAAGAAAGCGAATGTGAAATATATAGACAAGACGCTAACGGCGTCATTTATTCAAAAAGATATTTAGCAGAAGAAGGCGACGATATTTTTATACGTTATCCTCAACTTGTTTCAATAAAAAATAAGGTGTCGGCATTTAAAGAAAAATCTTTTGAAGATATAGTTTCTTCCCGTAAACCTTATGGTTTAGCAAGTGATTTTTTTGTAAACCCTGCAAAATTTAAATTACCGCCTATCAGCGACGAGCCAATAAAAGGCGGCTATAGTATTTTAGGCTTGGCAGGTTTAAGACGAATTAAAAAATATATTCCGCAAAATTATCCTTTGCCAAAAAAGGACGGTATTGATAAATATAAACTTTTTATATCAAACAGCTACGGTTGTGGAGAAATAGGTGAAGGACCGGCTACGCCAGGGGAGCTATGCACCGAAACATTTTTGGAAATAGGCGGCTGGGATAACAAAACGCAAGCGGAAAACGCTTTATCTTACTTAAAGACAAAATTTTTCAGATGCTTGGTAGGCATAAGAAAGCAAACGCAACACGCGACTAAAAACGTATATCACTACGTCCCTATGCAAGATTTTTCAAAAGCGTGGACGGACGAAGAATTGTATAAAAAATATAACCTCACTCAGGAAGAAATCGACTTTATTGAAAGTATGATAAAGCCTATGGAGTAAGCTATGGCAGTTAACACCACGCACCCGTCATTCTGAGCGAAGCCCGTCAGGGCGTAGTCGAAGAATCTCGCGCGCGAGGGCATAAGCCCGACACTCTGCACACCGCATTATAAAAAATTCAGATAATAGCGGCGCAGATAGCGAAGCGGCTCGCGCAAATAAACCAAAACAAAAGGACAAACCACTATGGCAGTTAATACCACGTTAGAAGAATTTTTAATAACCCGTCCACAGGTTACGCCTACTATTTACGCCTTTGAGCTTATAGGCGTGCCGAGCCACGCGGGCTACTTAAAAATAGGTTACACCGACCGCACCGCCGAAGAACGAGTTAAAGAAATTATGCACACAAGCGGCGTTAGTTACCGCATAGTGTACACCGAATCGGCTATGCGTCCCGACGGGTCGTGCTTTACCGACCACGATATTCACAAGGTTTTATCTAAAAAGGGTTTTACTCACTTTAAAGAGGGCGAGGACAAAAACGAGTGGTATAAATGCACGTTAAACGACGTTAAAGCCGCCGTAAATCAGGTTAAATCGGGCATAGTTACGGGCGAATCGCGCTCGGCAACATTTACTATGCGACCCGAACAGGTGGTTGCCGTTCAGCGCACTATTAGCTATTATGAAAGGGCAAAACAGGACGAGCCTGCAAAAGCGCCTAAATTTTTATGGAACGCCAAAATGCGCTTCGGCAAGACTTTCGCCGCCTATCAGCTCGCGAAAAAGATGGGCTTTAAAAAGATACTTGTGCTTACGTTTAAGCCCGCGGTTGAATCTGCCTGGCGCGAGGACGTTTTAACTCACGTTGATTTTGAGGGCTGGCAGTTTGTATCCAACAAGGATGCGCACGACAACAATATTAATATCGACGCGCAGTTCGTCGCCTGCGACAAGAGCAAACCTATTGTTGTTTTCGGCTCATTTCAGGACCTTTTAGGCACGAACGAGAACGGCGGCATAAAAGCCAAGAACGAGTTTATACATACCGAGAACTGGGATATAGTTATATTTGACGAGTACCACTTCGGCGCGTGGCGCGAGAACGCGAAAAAGCTGTTTGAAGACCCCGACGAGGAAGCCGCCGCCGACTTCGATATAGAAAAGTATCAGAGCGAGGAAGCGGGCAACGCCTACAACGAAACGTTTTTGCCTATTACCACGGGCTACTACCTCTACCTTTCGGGCACGCCCTTCCGTGCTATCAACAGCGGCGAGTTTATCGAAGACCAGATTTTTAACTGGACTTATTCCGACGAGCAAGCCGCAAAGGAAAACTGGGTAGGTTCGGGCAATCCCTATCTTGCGTTGCCGCGGATGGTTATGCTTACCTACCGCATACCCGAAAGCATACGGCAGATTGCCATTCAGGGCGAATACGACGAGTTTGATTTAAACGTCTTTTTCTCGGCAAAGGGCAAGGGCGGCGAGGCAAAGTTCGTCTATGAAAACGAGGTGCAAAAGTGGCTTGACCTTATACGCGGCGCGTATCTGCCCTCGAGCATAGACGATTTAAAACTTGGGCAGGACAAGCGTCCGCCTATGCCCTATTCCGACACCGTGCTTTTGCGCGAGCTTACGCATACGTTATGGTTTTTGCCAAACGTGGCTTCCTGCTACGCTATGGCTAATTTATTGAAACAGCGGCAGAACGCCTTTTATCACGATTACAAAATAAATATCTGCGCCGGCACTAGCGCGGGAATCGGCATCGAGGCGTTAAAACCCGTGCTGAATTCTATGGGCGACCCGTTAAAGACAAAGACAATTACCCTTTCCTGCGGCAAACTTACCACGGGCGTTACCGTGCGACCCTGGACGGGCGTTTTTATGCTGCGCAACCTGCAATCGCCCGAAACCTACTTTCAGACGGCGTTCCGCGTGCAGAGCCCGTGGGAGATCACGGACGACAACGGCGAAAGGCGCATTATTAAGCACGAGTGCTATGTTTTTGACTTCGCGCTTGACAGGGCGCTGCGGCAAATTTCTGACTACAGCTGCCGCCTTAACATTGACGAGAGCAACCCCGAAAAGAAGGTCGGCGACTTTATAAAGTTTTTGCCCGTGCTTGCTTACGACGGCAGCACAATGAAACAGATTAACGCGCAGGATATTCTTGACATTGCTATGGCGGGCACGAGCGCGACTTTGCTTGCAAAACGCTGGGAGTCGGCCCTGCTTGTAAACGTGGATAACGACACGCTTTCGCGCCTGCTTAATAATCAGGACGCTATGGACGCGCTTATGCGAATTGAGGGCTTCCGTTCGCTTAATTCGGATATTCTAACTATTATAAACAAGTCAGAAGCCGTTAAAAAGGCAAAAAAAGAGAACGAAGACAAACTTACGCCAAAGGAGAAAAAGGAACTTTCGGACGAAGAAAAAGAATATAAATCTATGCGCAAGCAGATACAGGAAAAGCTGATAAAATTTGCTACGCGCGTGCCCGTGTTTATGTACCTCACCGACTACCGCGAGCGGTCGCTTAAAGACGTTATCACGCAGTTAGAGCCTGGCCTATTTAAAAAGGTTACGGGGCTTGACGTTAAAGATTTTGAGCTTTTGTGTTCGCTCGGGGTGTTTAACGCCTCGCTTATGAACGACGCCATATTTAAATTCAAGCGGTACGAAGATTCGTCGCTTTCTTACACGGGCATTGAAAAGCAGTTTGCCGACGAGGTCGGCGGCTGGGATACAGTTATCCGCCGCGAGGAATACGAAAAGCTGTTTTATATTCAGCAGGCGTCTATGTCCGCGCCGAAAAAGAACGAGCCTGTCTACGTTGAAAAAGAGAGCGAAACAGCTGCAAAACCCGTTGCAAAACAGACAGAAAAACCTGTTGCCGCAAGTACAGCGGCAGCTCTGCCCTCGCAAGATTATATTACAGGCAGATACGGTATTTCGTCGCCCGTGGCTACCGTTGTAAAAGAAGAGTCGGCCGAAGTACCCGAAGTTGACCTGTCCGCCGTAGTTGTAGGCGCGAAAGTCAAGCACAAAAATTTCGGTGTCGGCGAAATTACAAACATAGACAAAGCGCAAAAATATGTAAAAGTTACCTTCACCATCGGCGAAAAAACTTTCCTATATGACAACATACTCAACTTTTTAGAAATATTATAAGGTCAAAGAGTGGCGGGCAATTTTGCCCGCCACTCTTGACGTTTGTTAGCTAACAAATTATATAACCTTACTATTTGTTGATTATGTCCAAACGGCGATGTCGCCGTTTTCGTCATAGTACCAATAATAATCATCAGTATAATTAGGTTCACTTGCACTGTAATAATATATTGTTGCGTCGTAACATGTAGGGTCAGAATAACTACCGCCAAAGGATATCTCACTCCATTCATCAGCCGTACCGTTGTAATAGACGCTTTCTAACGCGACACAGCCACTAAATGCGTTGTAATATACATTAGATAAACTGGTCGGTATTACTACACTCTTAAGCGATGTACAATTATAAAATGCGGTATCGTAAATTGCAGTTACACTATCAGGAATGGTTATGTATTCCAGCGCTACGCAATCAGCAAACGCATAACGACTAATTATAGTTAAATTGTCTGATAATGTAATATCTGTAAGCGAGGAACAATGATAAAACACAAAATCATCTATTGATAATACACTATCGGGCATTATAACGCTTTTTATCGATATGCAAAACTCAAACGAATTGGCGCCTATGGATGTTACCCCGTCGGATATTGTTACGCTTGTAAGATTGCCGCAAAAAGCAAATGCATATTCATATATAGAATAGTTACAGCCTTTTATATTGTCAGGCAAAATAATATCGGTATCTGTTCCGACATAATCAATAAGATAATATGTTCCTTCATCATTATAGAACACATAATCGCCTTCATAAATCAAATTGCTTTGACCGCTTGCCGAACTATAAACATTTTTTGCATATCTTGCCACAAAACCGTTATCTATACTTTCTGCTGTTATATCAAGTGTAGATAAGTTGCACACTTCTATAAGTTTGTAACAATACAAAAACGCATATTCATCTATGGCTGTTATGCTTTGAGGTATTGTTATGCTTTTGAGCGCATTACAATAGCAAAACGCGTAACTTCCTATGCTCTTGCAAACACATCCGTCTGCAAACAAAACGCTTTTTATATTAGGTATATAGCTACCCGAATTTGTATAGGGATAAAATAAATATGCAGGTATTTTTGTTACTTTAGAACCTATAGTTACCGTTATACCATTATTGCTTTGCCCGACGCAATAGAATACCTGATTATCTTCCGACAAATCATCCATTTCCACAGCATTAAAAAATATTTCGGTAAGAGCGGTGCACTTACTAAATGCCCCATTGCCGATAGACGTAACGCCGCTTCCTATTGTTAAACTTTCTAACGCAACGCAATTCGCGAATGCGCTGTTGCCTATTGTTATCACGCTATCAGGAATAACTATACTTTTAAGCGAAGAGCAATAAGCAAAAGCGAGCCTTCCTATCGAGACAATCGTCTCCGGCAAAATTACGTTTTCGAGCGATGAACAACTCAGGAAAGCATCGTCCGCTATGGCGGTGCCGCCGGTTATAATCACTGTAGTCAATGACGAAGAATAGTAACCGCCATTTGTAAATATATAATCAAAATTGGTATATTCTTCATTTTCTGACGATGAGCCTAAAAATGGCAATGTTACACTCTCAAGCGAGATGCAACCGCCAAAGCTTTTAGCGCCAATATATTTTACGCTATCCGGAACAACAACATTTGCAAGAGACGAGCATCCAAAAAATGCATATTCACCTATCGACGTCAAACCTTCACCCATATCCAGACTTGTTAAAAGTTTACAATTACAGAAAGCGTATTGACCGATGGAAGTAACATTATCGGACAGAGTCAGGCTAGTCAGATAAACGCACTCATAGAACGCATATTCCCCTATAGTTGTATTAACGTTGCCGTTTTCAAAAACAATGCTGGTTATTTTCGGCGAATAACTTGTGGTATCAGAAGGATCGAACAAATACGCAGGCACATATGTTACATTTTCGCCTATAGTTACAGTTATTCCGCCGCCTTCCTGACCCGCGCAGAAGAATATGTTGTTATCTACAAGCAAATCATCCATTGCCGCCGCATCGAAGTTAATCGTTGTAAGCGCGGTGCAATAATAGAATGCGTAATCGCCTATATAAGTAACTTCCTCGGGTATTTTTACGCTTGCAAGCGATGTGCAATTATAAAACGCGTAATCGCCTATAAACGTTACTCCCTCGGGTATATTTATACTTGCAAGCGATGAACAATCGTAGAATAAGTAAGCGGTAATTTCGGCAATATTCTCTGGCAGAGTTATGCTCTGAAGCTCTACACAGCGCTGGAAAGCTCCGTCCCCTAAAGATGTCACGCTGTTCGGTATAACTAAAGAAGAAACCGATCTGCAGTTATAGAACGCTCCGGCACCTATAGTTTCAACTTTACTGCCTATAGTTATGTCTGTAATCGACGAGCAGTTCCAGAATGCGTCGTATCCTATAGATATCACGCTGTCGGGAATAACCACGCTTGTAAGAGAATTGCAACTATAGAACATATAATCGCTTATTGATGTTAAACTGTTCGGTAAATTTATGCTTGCCAGCGAGTTGCAACCATAGAAAGCATACTCGCCGATTGCCTCTACGGTATCGGGCATAGCTATCGTCTCTGCTGCATAGCAACAATAGAAAGCGTAACTGCCGACAGACGACACATTGCCCGTTATAGCTATGCTTGTAAGCACGGAACAGTTATAGAAAGCGTAGGCGGCGATATCGTTGTCACCCGTTATAGTCACGTCGGTAAGCGCCGATGCCATAGAATATGATTGCTCATTGTAGGACGTTACCCCGAACAAATATCCGAAATTGGTATATTCGGCGTTTTCCGCCGACGACCCTGTAAAGGGCGCCGTTAAGCTTTTAAGCGAAGGACAGTAAGCCAGTACGGATGTTCCTATAGCCTCTACTCCGTCGCCTATAACGATGCTTTCAAGGGCAGAACAGTTATAAAACGCATAATCGCCTATAGACGTCGCCGTATCGGGAATAACAATATTTACAATCGAACTGCAGATGTAGAACGCATAGTCGCCTATCGTTTCAACCTGGCTGTTTTCACCGAATATTGTACCGGTAAGCAGCGAACAGCAGAAGAACGCGCCTTCGCCTATGGTTTTGACTGTATCCGGTATATTTATGCTTGTAAGATAAATGCAATAGCCGAACGCATAGTCGCCTATGCTTTGGCATATACTGCCGCTTTCAAATTTCGCCTCGGTTATCTTAACCGATTGTTCCGAATAACAGAACAGATAAGCGGGCACTTTTTCTACATTTGCGCCTATCGTAACAACCAGACCGCCTCCATCCCTTCCGGCAAGACGGAATATATTGTTTTCCGATGTCAATTCTTCCGTTAAATTGGCGTTGAAATTAATTTCCGTCAATCCGGTGCAATAATAGAATGCGTAATCGCCTATTTTAGTCACCGATTCAGGAATTGTTATACTTGCAAGGGCTGTACACTCTATAAACGCATAATTTTCTATAGTTGTCACCGTATCGGGTATGTTTACGCTTATAAGCGACAAGCAATATTTGAACGCGTACTCGCCTATCGAAGATGCGCCGCTGCCGATGGTTATGTATTTAATATTTTCGCACCCTGAGAACGCATAGCTTGCAATATCTGCCCCGCCCGTTATAACAACGGTATCAAGAGTTGAAGGAACATAACTTACGTTGGAATAATAAGCATTGGCGCCGAATATGTAGCCAATATACAAATTTTCAGAGCTGTCTGAAGAAGGCCCTATAAACGGCAGCGTGATACTCTGCAAAGAAGAGCAGCCACAGAATGCCGAACTGCCTATAGCCGTCACACTGTCGGGGATAACTATGCTTATAAGCGACGAACAATTATAAAACGCATAACTGCCTATATATGTAGCGCCATATCCTATAGTAAAGCTTTCAAGCGAAGTACATTCATTGAAGGCGCTGTAACATATCTCAGTCGCGCCGCTTCCTAAAGAAACATTTTTAAGCGATGCGCAATTATTGAACGCCCATTGGCCGATATACGTTAATCCGTCGCCTGCGGTAAAGCTCTCAAGCGAAGTACACTCATTGAAGGCGCGCTCACCGATATAACTTAAGCTCTCAACTGAAACGCTTGTTATCCCGGAGCAGCAGTAGAATGCGTAATCGCCTATACGCTGTAAAGCGCTGCCGCTTTCTATCGTCACGCTTGCAATCTCGGGATACCCCCAGGTCGTAGGGCAGAACAGGTAATCGGGTATATTTGTTACCTGCGAACCTATCGTCACCGCTATTCCGCCGCTTTCCTGCCCTGCGTAATAGAACACATAATTATTTTCTGACAAATCTTCCGCGGCTTTTGCGTTGAAAATTATTTGCTTAAGAGCGGTACAGCCGTTGAATGCCGAATTGCCTATATTTGTTACCGAGACGGGTATAGTTATGCTTATGAGGGAGGCGCATTCATAAAACGCCGAATCGCCTATCAGTGTAATTGTAGTCGGCAATGTTGCGCTTGCAAGAGCCGAGCATCTGAAGAAGGCATATTCGCCGATACAAGTTACCCCTTCGGGAATAGTTATGTTTGTAAGCGACGAACAACAATAAAATACATAATCGCCGATAGATGTTACCCCTTCGGGTATATTGACAGTTTCAAGCGAAGAACAATAATAAAACGCTCTGCTTCCTATAGACGTTATGCCGTCAGGCAAAGTTATGCTTGTAATACCTGTACATTCTCTGAATGCAGAATCGCTAATCTCCGTTCCGCCCGTTATAACTACCGTTTTAAGCGACGAAGGCACTGAATTGAATATATAGCTGAAGGAATTATTTGTCTGGTCATCCAATGAATACCCTACAAACGGCAATGTAACGCTCTCCAAAGCCGAACAAAGGTAGAACGCGCCGCTGCATATATACGTCACGCTATCGGGAACTTCTATAGTTTTTATCGACGAACATTCCATAAAAGCGTAACTTCCTATAGACAATAAGCCGTCGGGCAAATCAATAGCCGCAAGCGAAGAGCAATACGCAAACGCATTATTCCCTATAGACGTCAGGTTTTCGTCTAATGTCACGCTGTAAAGCGAAGAACAATATGCAAACGCAAAATCATCTATGCTTGCGCACACGCCGCCGCTTTCAAACTCTACGCCGATTATCATAGGCGCGTAGCCGCATAAACTGCTATACCCCCAGAACAGGTAAGAGGGAATTTTTGTTACGTCCGCCCCGACATAGATTGTTATTCCGCCGCTCTCCTGCCCTGCGTTATAGAATATGTTATAGGTTTGCGATATTGTTCCCATAGCTATCGCGTTATAATATATCGATTTAAGCGACTTGCAGCCATAAAATGCGTAATTATCTATAGAGGTAACGGCCTTACCTATCGTCAGGCTTTCAAGCGAGGTACAACTGCGGAACGCTCCGTAGCCTATCGAAGTTACCGCGTCGCCAATTTCTACGCTTGTAAGAGCGTAACAGGCATAAAATGCATTAACGCCTATACTTTCGCACACGCCGCCGTCTTCAAACACAATGCTCGTCAGATTGGCGGCATATGTTCCGTTGCCATACGCATAAAACAGATTGGCGGGTATCTGCGCAACGTTTTTGCCTATAGTAAGCTCTATGCCGCCGCCTTCCACGCCCGCGTTATAGAATATAACGTTGCTTTGAGACAATTCTTCAACTACGGCGGCGTTATAATAAATCTCAGTAAGGGCTGTACACTCGCGGAAGGCGTTTTCGCCTATCGAAGTTACGCCGCTTCCTATATCGATATCTTTAAGAGACGTACAGCCGTAAAACGCATAATTGCCTATAGAAGTCACGCCGTTCGCCATAGACATGCTGACAAGCGAAGTACAGCCGTAAAACGCTTGCGGCCCTACACAGGTTGAACCGCTTTCTATCGCCACGCTTGTAATTGACAGACAGCCGCAAAAAGCGTAGGCGTTGATATCTGCGTTTAAAGTAATATCTGTAGCGAGATCGCCGCCAAGGTATAAATAACCCGCATAGTATAAGGGGTTAGAAGTATTTCCTTCAAACGCAATGCCCGCCCACTGAGAAGCCGTTCCGCCATAATATACTTTGGTGAGCGAAGTACAATCCCTGAACGCATTGTCTCCTATACAAGTCAGACTTTCGGGTATATTTACGCTTTCAAGCGAAGCGCAAGAATAGAACGCCATTTCGCCTATATACGTTACAGTGTCAGGTATATTTATTTCAGCGAGAGACTCGCTATACCAGAATGCATAATCGCCAATACGCTCTAAAACGCTGCCGGTTTCAAATACAACGCTTGTAATCTTATGTGCGCTTGACCATTGAGAATAGAACAGATAATCAGGTATATTTTTTACCTTCGCGCCTATATTTAAGATAATTTGCTCGGCATTCTTTCCCGCATTTTCAAATACATAGTCGCTGACAGACAAATCGTAAGCAGATATCGCGTTGTAATTTATCTGCTCTAACGCATAGCAGCTATTGAATGAGTACGAGCCTATATATACAACTCCTTCGCCTATGGTTACGCTTGTAAGCGAAGTACAATTATAGAACGCCATATGACCTATAGAAGCAACTTCGTCGGGTATATCTATGTTTTCAAGCGAGGTGCAGTAATTAAACGCATAGTCGCCTATAGTTGTCACACTGTCAGGTATATTTACGCTATTCAGCGAAATACAGCCGCTGAATGCGTGATCGCCTATGCTCTGGCAGATACCGCCGTCATCAAACACTACGTTTAATATATATTGCGATTGACAGAACATATAGTCAGGTATCTTTGTTACATTCTCGCCTATATATATTGTTACTCCGCCGCTTTCCTGGCCTGCGTTAAAGAACACATAATTGTATTCAGATAAATCATCCAACGCCTTTGCATCAAAATATATTGTCTCAATCGAGGTACATTTGTCGAAAGCCTGATCGCCTATCGAAGTTACGCTTTCAGGTATATTTATAGATGTGAGCGAAGCGCAGTTATAAAACGCATTGACGCCTATAGATGTTACGCCTTCAGGCAAGTTAACCGTTTTAAGCGAAGTACAATAATAAAAAGCATACTCGCTTACAGAAGTTAATCCATCGCCTAAAGTCACGCTTTCTATTGATGAGCATAGGCTGAACGCATATTCATAAATAACGCCGCCCGTCAGCGTTACATATTTAAGCGACGAAGGCACAAAGCCATTGTCGTAAAATGTTGTCCCGAATATATAGCCAAAGCAAGTGTATTCGGCGTCGCTCGCCGCTGAACCAACAAACGGCAGGGTGATGCTCTGCAAAGCCGAGCAGCCATGCAACGCGCCGCTTCCTATATACGTAACGCTATCCGGTATTACAATTTCTGTAAGCGACGAACAGCAGTAAAACGCATTGGCGCCTATATATGTAACTTTTTCAGATAAGGTTACGCTTTCAAGCGACGTGCAGCAGTAAAACGCATTAGCCCCTATATAAGTTACCCCTTCGCCAATGGTTACGTTTGTAAGCGAAGTACAATTATAAAATGCAGACCCGCCTATATAAGTTACGCTGTCCGGTACATTTACACTGACTAATGATGAGCACCCCTCAAACGCGCTGCCGCCTACAGTAAGCAGGCTGTCGGGCAAATTAACGGTTGTAAGCGAAGAACAATAAGCGAACGCCGCCTCGTTTATAGAGGTTACTCCCTCTTGTATGGTCACGCTTGTAAGCGTATCGTTATAGTAAAATACTTCTTCCCCTATAACCGTGACTTCATCGGGAATGGTAATCACGGAATCTGTGCCTGTATAAGCGATTAATTTGCCGTCCCTGATGTAGAAGCAATCATCTACCTTTTCGGCGACCATAACAATCTGGTTATTCTCGTTTACGCCGTACAGTTCGGTACAATCTTTAGCATAATTGCTTTCCTCTATAAGTACATAAATAATAATATTATTGAAATCATCGGCATTGCCAAGCGTGGCTATAACATCAACTTCAAACGGATCAGTGGTTACTGTCCAAGTGCCTGCGGTGTTTCCGTCCAAATCTGTAATTTCATATGTTACTGAACTATTAAGATATATTTGCAATTCAACATTGACGTCACCTAAATATAGCGCAGGATACGATTCAAGGCTATCAAACTGAAGAGTAATATATACAGAGCTATAATCCTCTTCAGGATTTTCATAATTCAGGCTGTTTATACTCAACGTTCCGCCCTGCTCAACGCCAATGGAACCATAATGCTCGTTGCTTAAAATACAGTTATCTATTGTTACATTGCCTCCATAAACGATAAAATAACTGCCGCTGTACATACTTATATAAGTGGTACTACGAAAAAGCGTATACCCGTAAAAGTAACTGATATCAAGTTCTGCGTATATTTCTGTTTCGTAAGATGTGTTATCCTTAATTGAAATATTATCAGTTGTTTTATTGTCGTATATAGTCCCTGAAAGAACGCAATAATATCCGCTTGTTGTCAGAGTATATTCGCCTAAATCAAGTTCTGTTACAACTAAATCGATATTATAAATTTCAAGATTGCTATTTAATGTAAAATTGCTGTCTATATATAAAGGGGTTACCGAAAAGAAACCGTTACCCCAATCGGTTAAAATACCTTGAATTGTTATACTGCTTACTACAGGGCTATATTCTGAGTAAATATAGTGATCCGCTTCAGAATACGTATAAGCATACAATTCTATAGTATAGTCGGCAGAAGAATCTGTCATAGCGGCAAAGGCGGCGTCTATGTTTATATACAAACCGAGATCTTCTTCGCCCTTATATAAGGTGACAAATCCTGCGCCCCAATTTGTTGCTTTGGGCAGGTCATACAGATAATCCGTGCCGTATTCCGACGAAGTATCCGCCGTACGATACGCGCTTATCGAGCTTGCGCTCATACCGAAGCAAGCGTATGAAACATCGCTTGTACCCGTGTCGTCCCACGTGCAGTCTACGCCGTACCATTCGCCGTCTATTTTTACAAGGTTCCAGGCGTGCGTCTCGCCGCTCGCATAGCCCGAAACTATTACGCAGTCAAGCCCGCTTGCAAGGCACAGCGCGAGGTATGTTTTTGCGTACGCCTCGCAAACGCCGTATCCCTTAGACGATACGCCGATTATATTGTGCGCCCATATGGCTGTTTCGGGCGTGGTTCCGTCGCTTTGGTACGCGTAGTCTATTTTGCCGATTATGTAATCGTGAATAGTCATCGCGATATCCAGCTCTGTCATATCTTCACTGATTAAAGCGGCGGCTTCGGCAAACATTTCCGCTACGTCAGAATTGTACTGTAACCTGTCTGCGTAACAGCAATATTCGCCGTCTATACAGAAGGCCATAAAACCGCCTGTTATGGTAAGCGAATTTGCAAGCCAATAATACACAGGATTTTCAAGGTAAAATACCTTCCAAACGGATACCGCCTGTTCTGCCGTAAGGCTGTAATCGGAAAGATTAATTTTATATATTATGTATTGGCTGTCCGTAGCCGTTATGTCGCTTTGGTAGTTTGAAAAACCTTCGCTTACCCTATACAGAGTATAATATAGCCGCTGCATTTCAAGTCCGTTGGTATCGTTTGCCAAAGCGTAGTAGCCGTATGTACTGTTGCCCGCGCTTGCGGCAATATCTTTCGCCGCGGTCCAGCTTTCTTTTTCCACCTCCGTTTTTCCGCAATCCGTTCCGTCAGAATTTACAAACGCAAAACCTTCGCTTGTTATGGCTATATATTCTGAAGAAGAACCGTCGGAGTAGACAAGTTTATAAATATTATCGTCTACAAGGCTTATTTCGCCGTATTTAATGTTGTAGGTATAATCTTCGCCGCATACCCCTATTATATACATTGCAAAAGAATAGTCCTCGGCTACAGATATGCTGTAAGTATATGTGTAAGTTTGCGAGCCGACCGTTTCTTCGTAATCAATTTCGGCAAACAATTCATACCCGTATGCGGCAATAGCTTGCTGAGCGACTATGATTTCGCCGCAGACCGAGCAATGAGAGCCTTCCGTCAACCCGGAGGTACTCAGTGTAGGATAAACATACTCATCTATAACTTCCGTGTGGTCTGTAGCAGGTATAGTTACCGTTTCTCTGCTTATTTCTTCGCCGCAGAC
>JAJPXK010000209.1 GCA_021205485.1 Clostridia bacterium
ACAATATATCTTGCCGAGGGAATATACAGGCAAAAGGTGAAAATCACCTGCTCCGACGTGAAAATTGTAGGGGCAAACCGTGAAACAACGATAATCTCTTACGACGATTACGCCCGTAAAATTCACGCCGACGGCCAGGAATACAATACCTTCCGCACGTACACCGTATGCGTTACGGGCGAAAACGTGATAATGGAAAATCTTACGATAGAAAATTCCAACACCGAACCTAAAAAAGTAGGGCAGTGCGTGGCCCTGTCGGTAAACGCCTACAACTTTTTGGCTGAGAACGTCGCCTTAAAATCCACTCAGGACACCCTGTTTTTAGCCCCCTTCCCCGACGATTTAGTAGTCCGCTACCGCGGATTCATACCCGACGACGAACTGTATATGGAGGGCGAGAGCCTGCATATATTCAAAAACTGCAAAATATACGGCACGGTGGACTTTATATTCGGCTGCGCCGAAGCTTATTTTATCGGCTGCGACATAATCTCTCTGGAAGAGGAACGCGGCATAGGCTACATCGCCGCCCCCGCGCACAGCCTTAAGCAAAACGAAGGTTTTACGTTTATCGGCTGCAATCTGATAAGCCAGGGAGCAAAAGACTACTCCACCTTCCTCGCGAGGCCGTGGAGAGACTTCGGCAAATGCGTATTTATAAACTGCAGGGCCGACAAGCACATTTACCCCGAGGTTTTTGACAAATGGAACGACACCGAACGCGACAAGACGGCCCGTTTTTATTACGGCGGCATGCAGTTCGCCACGCCCGCGGCCCCTGTAGACTGGAGCCATGAGCTTTCGCAGGAGGAAACAGAGTACTACCTTGAACTGCAAGCCATTTACGGCGAGCTTAAAGAGCAGTTGGAAGACGTAATAGGCTACGGCGAAAAATAAATATATTATATATAATATGGTTTAACAAAAAATATGTACGCCGCTACGGCGTACATATTTTTTTATTCTGAATTCTGAATTCTTAATTCTTAATTCTTTAATTAAAATCCGAAATATTCCTGAGCGTTGTTGTAGCATACGTTTTCTACAATCTGGCCTAAAACGTCGAGCTGGCTTTCGGGATACTGTCCGCTTTCCACAAGGTTGCCGAGCATATTGCAGAGTATTCTTCTGTAATACTCGTGGCGGGGATAGGCGAGGAACGAACGGCTGTCTGTAAGCATGCCTACCGACTGAGCCACGAGGCCTACCTGCATAAGCGTTTCAAGGTTCTGCTTCATGCCGTCCTGCTGATCGAGGAACCACCAGGCCGTGCCTACCTGCACCCTGCCCTTTACGCCTTCCTTCTGGAAGCAGCCCGAAAGAACTGTCAAAGCGTAGTTGTCGCGGGGATTGAGGCAATAGAGAATGGTCTTAGGAAGGGCGTCGGCCATATCCAGAGCGCCAAGCAAAGCCGAAAGTTTAGACATATAAACCTGGTCTTCTATGGCGTCGAAACCTGTGTCGGGGCCTATCTTTTCGAGCATGGTCTTGGAGTTGTTGCGGAGGGCGCCGATATGGTACTGCTGTACCCAGCCGTACTTTGAGTACTCTTTGCCGAGGAACAGAAGCACATAACCCTTGTACTTATCCTGCTCTTCGTCGGATATATGCTCGCCCTTCATGCCCTTAAGGAATATGGCGTTGGCTTCTTCGTACGTCGCGGGGGCGTAGTGCACTACGTCTAAGGCGTGGTCGGAAACTTTTGAACCCATGGAATCGAAGAACGCGATCCTCTCAGCGAGCGCGTTGCACAGATCTTCGAGGGAGTTGATAGGCTTTTTAACAACGCCCGCGAGCTGGTTTACCCAGCTTGCGAACCACGAAAGTTCTACGTTTATAGCTTTGTCGGGGCGGAACGCGGGGCGGACCTTAACCTTTAAGGTAGGGTCTGCGTTCATCTTTGCGTGCCATTCAAGGGAGTCAACGGGGTCGTCGGTGGTGCAGACCGTCTTGACGTTGAATTTATACATCATTTCGCGGGCGGTGAGCGTCTTTAACTTCTCGTTGGCCTTGTTCCAGATTTTTTCTGCGTTTTCGGGGCAGATTATGTCGTCTATATCGAAATATCTCTGCATTTCAAGGTGCGACCAGTGATAGAGAGGGTTGCCTACAAAGTAGGGCATAGACTCTACAAACTGTAAATATTTCTTGTAATCGTCGTCGGGGCCGGAGATGGAATCTTCCTCGTAACCCCTCGCGCGGAGCGAACGCCATTTGTAATGGTCGCCGTACCTGTCGCCCGCGCCAAGCCATACTTCGGCGAGATTTCTGAACTGCTTGTCCTCGTAAATTTCCTTAGGCTGAAGGTGGCAGTGATAGTCTATGATAGGCATCTTTTCCGCATGCTCGTGATACAGCTTTTTGGCCGTCTCGGTTTCAAGCAGAAAGTCTTTATCCATAAATTTTTTCATTATAAGGTTACTCCTGTTTTGAATATAGCTAATTCGCGGGTATTGTTGATTTCGTTTTTGGTGAGCTTGCCGTTTACCGTATCAACAACTAAATCGATGAGTTTTTCAAGCTGAGTGTCGAAGTCGGTGTCGAGTATGGCACCCGCGTTGAAATCTATCCAGTTGCTCTTTTTCGCCGCGAGTTCTTTGTTTGTGGCGATTTTTATGGTAGGAACAAATCCGCCGAAGGGCGTGCCCCTGCCCGTTGTAAACAGCACGAGGTGGCAGCCCGCCGCGCCTAAGTTGGTTACGGCGCACATATCGTTGCCCGGTCCGTTTAAAAGGTTGAGGCCCTTAGCCGTGACATATCCGTCGTCGAACACTACGTCCTGCACCGCGGAAGAACCCGACTTCTGTGTGCAGCCTAAGGATTTATCCTCGAGAGTGGTTATGCCGCCCGCCTTATTGCCGGGCGAGGGATTTTCGTAAACCACCTGGCCGTTGCGTCTGAAATAATCTTTAAAGTCGTTTATAAGCTTTACAATCTTGTCGAAAGTGGCTTCGTCTTTCGCCCTGTTCATTAAAAGCTGTTCGGCGCCGAACATTTCGGGAACTTCGGTAAGCACCGTTGTGCCGCCGCAGGCCACTATATAGTCGCTGAAAAGCCCTACCAGGGGGTTGGCGGTAATGCCCGAAAGGCCGTCCGACCCGCCGCACTTTAAGCCGACTTTGAGGCAGGACATATCCTTTTCTACCCTCTTGTCGCCCTTTATTACATCGGCGATCTCTTTGACGAGTTTTACGCCCGTCGCAATCTCGTCGTCCTCTTCCTGGCAGATCATAAACTTGACGCGGCTTCCGTCAACCTCGCCTAACGTCTCGCGGAAGGCGGACATCTGGTTGTTTTCGCAGCCTAAGCCTATCACGAGAACGCCGCCGGCGTTAGGATGGCGGACCATCTTCTGCAGAATGAGCTTGGTGCGTTCGTGGTCGTCGCCGAGCTGCGAGCAGCCGTAGGGATGAGTGTAGACGTAAACGCCGTCAAAGCCCTCTTCGCCGTATTCCTTTTTGAAGGTATCGGCTATGACCTTGGCCTGTCCGTTTACGCAGCCTACGGTAGGTATTATCCACAGTTCGTTGCGTATGCCTACATCGCCGTTCGCCCTCTGATATACGTTGACTTTGCGGGGCGTGACCTTTTTTACGGGGCACTCCACTTTGTCGTAGGTATATTCAAGGTTTTCCGAAAGGTTGGTATGCACGTTGTGCGTATGCACGTGCGCGCCCTTAGGTATATCGGCGGTGGCGCAGGCTATGCTGTTGCCGTATTTTATGATATTCTCGCCCTTTTTTACGTCGCGGAGAGTAAATTTGTGCCCCTTGGTAATATCTTCTACCAGCGTAACGCCCTCGTGCGTTTCGCCGCGCTTAAGGTCGCGCAGGGCAACAGCAACGTTGTCAAGCGGATTTATTATAATAGTCGATTTAGCCATTTACAAACCCTTCCACTGCTTTATTCATGCCGTTTTTATCGATATTTTCAAGATATGCGGCAACCTTTGCCGTAATTTCGGGGTGTATGGTGTTCATATCCATATCCCAGGCTTCCGTCCAGCCGAGAACTTTTTCAGCCATAGCGGCGTAGTCGCCGTCGAAGTCGGCCCAGAGCCTGTGCCAGTAAGCGAGGTAAGCGGGGTCGTCTTTAAGGGCTATTTCCTGGTCGCCCCTCTTGCCCTTATGGAATTCTACCATGGCGGCGAAGGAGAACAATACGTGTTCGGGAAGGGTTCCCTTGATGCGTACGTAGTCTACAAGGGTAGGCAGTATCCTCGTTTTGAACTTGGTTGTGGAGTTTAAAGCGATGGACATAAGCTCGTGCCTGATGTAGGGGTTCTGGTACCTTTCAAGAACGCTGTTTGCAAAGTCTACCATCTGGTCCTGAGGGAGGTCTATGGTAGGATTTACTTCGTTGAATACAAAGTCGCGGACGTATTTGCCGATTATAGGGTCGTTTACGGCTTCGCCTACCGTGTCTATACCGCAGAGGTAAGCTACGGGCACCATGGCGGTATGAGAGCCGTTGAGTATCTTAACCTTGCGCTGTTTGTAAGGTTTGATGCTGTCGGCGAATATTACGTTCAGGCCTGTGGAATCCGCGGGAAGTTTTTTCTGGATATAAGGTTCCTTTTTGAGTACCCAGAGGTGGAAAATTTCGCCCTTTACCACGTTGTTGTCTATATAGCCCGTCTCTTCCCTTATGGCGTCTATTTCGGCCTTAGGATATCCGGGAACAATCCTGTCCACAAGCGTGCTTGTGAAGTGGTTGGCGGTCTGCATCCAGGTTATGAACTTTTCGTCCATCTTGTTGATTTTTGCGAGCTCGGTGAGGACCCTGTAGAGTTCGTCGCCGTTGTTGTCTATAAGTTCGCAGGGAATTATAGCGAGGCCCTTTGACATATCGCCGTTGAAATGGTCGTACCTTGCCTTTAAGAGGGCTAAAAGTTTGCCGGGGAAGGACTTAGGCGTAACCGTCAAATCGGTGTCAGTAGGGTCGAGGGCGATGCCCGCTTCCGTCGTGTTGGAAATTATAATTTCAAGGTCTTCGCTTTCGCCGTACCTTAAGTATTTTTCGTAATCGGTGAAGGGATTTACGCAGTCGCCTATAACGTCTATAATGCTGCTTGATTTAACTTTTTTGCCCTTGTCTATGCCTTCGAGGCGGAGGGTATAAAGCCCGTCCTGGTTTTCAAGCTCTTTAACCCTGCCGAGGGGCATAGGTTGCACCACTACCACGTTGGCGTCTATGGCGCCCTTGTCGTTTAAATCCTGTAAAATCCATTCGATGAACGCGCGCAGGAAGTTGCCTTCGCCGAACTGCATTATTTTAATCTTTCTTTCGGGTTTAGCTTTGCCCTTTATAGATTCGTATACTTTTTTGTTAAGCTGTTCCATAATGTGTATTACCTCTCGTTTAATATAAATTCATTTTACGCAATATTTTTAAGTTTAGCGAGCAAAATAAGCCCTTTCAGGCACAGCGGTTTCCGCTGTGCCTTTTAAGGGAAAATATCAGTGCCTTACAATGTCGGTTTCTACTGCAAGTTCTGTTTCCTTGTCATAGAGGTAAGCGCTCTTGAAAGGAATGTTGAATACACACTCGGACTCTCTTTCGGGAGTATCGTGAGGGTTAATCTTAAGGATGACGTTTACGCCGTCAACAGTGGCGTATACGTTGGTATTGTCGCCTAAAAGTTCGGTAAGTTCTACCGTAGAGGTGAATGTGTAGCCGTCTTCGGGTTCCTTTTCGCCGTCTTTTACAAGCTTGACGGCTTCGGGCCTGAACGCGAATACAACTTCTTTGCCCTCTAACGCGGCTACGTCGTTGGCGATAGGCGAAATGTCTATAGCCTTGCCCTCTTCGCCGTTAAATACAAGCTTGCCGCCCTCTACCTTGCCGTAAAGGAAGTTCATAGGAGGCTCGCCGATGAAGCCTGCGACGAACAAGTTGCGGGGATAGAAGTAAAGCTCGAAAGGAGTGCCTACCTGCTGTACCACGCCGAGCTTCATAACCACTATCCTGTCGGACATGGTCATAGCTTCGGTCTGGTCGTGCGTAACGTAAATGGTCGTCGCACCGATGCTGCGGTGGATCTGTTTGATTTCTGAACGCATCGTAACCCTTTGCTTTGCGTCGAGGTTAGACAGAGGTTCGTCCATAAGGAAGATATTAACCTTTCTTATAAGGGCGCGGCCTACGGCAACCCTTTGGCACTGGCCGCCGGAGAGCTGGCGGGGGAATCTTTCAAGGTAATCTGTAAGCCCGAGAATTTTAGCGGTCGCCTGTACCTTTTCTTCGATGACGTCTGCGTCGATACCTTCGAGCATAAGACCGAAAGCAAGGTTTTCGTAAACGGTAAGGTGAGGATAAAGCGCGTAGGACTGGAATACCATCGCGATTCCCCTGTCCCTTGAGGACATCTGGTTGGCGAGAACGCCGTCGATGTAAAATTCGCCCGAGGATATTTCCTCAAGACCTGCTATCATACGCAAGGTCGTCGACTTACCGCAGCCAGACGAGCCTACCAGACAGATGAATTCGCCGTCCATTATTTCAAGGTTGAAATCGTGTACGGCATGGAATCCGTTAGGATACACTTTGTTAACGTCTTTTAAAATAAGATGTGCCATTTTATTTTCCCCATAATTAAAAATTTATCGTTTTTTTATTTTTTATAATCAAGCCGCTTATTAAGCGGACAAATTATCTTAAGTCCTTGGTAAGGATGTTGTCCATATCGTCGTACGCCTGGTTTTCGCCGCACATGCCCCATATAAAGGTGTAGTTCATTGTGCCTACGCCCGTGTGGATAGACCAGCTCGGCGAGATAACCGCCTGTTCGTTGTGCAAAATGATGTGCCTCGTCTCCTGAGGGGTGCCCATAAGGTGTATTACAGCCTGATCTTCGGGCACTTCGAAGTACATATATACTTCCATCCTTCTTTCGTGCGTGTGGCTCGGAAGGGTGTTCCAGGAACTGCCCGGGGCGAGTTCGGTCATACCCATGGCAAGCTGGCAGCTTTCGCATACGTCGCCGATGATAAACTGGTTGATGGTACGCTTGTTGATGCCCTCCATTGTGCCTAAATGCCTCTGCACGCAGTATTTTACACCCTCTTCGGGCTGTTTGCCCTCTACGGGTTTGGTGATTTTAACCGTAGGATAGGTCTTGTGAGCGGGGCAGGAATTTATATAGAATTTGGCGGGGTTCTTTTTATCGTCGGAGGCGAAAGTTATCTCCTTTGTGCCCATGCCGATATAGATGCCCTCTTTATGGCCTATGCTATATACTTTGCCGTCCAGCGCGATTGTGCCCGCGCCGCCTATATTTATTACGCCCATTTCCCTTCTTTCAAGGAAATAGTCGGTAGCAAGCTCTTTGAATGTCCCGAGGGAAAGTTTCTCGTTGACGGGCATTGCGCCGCCTGCGATAATCCTGTCCTGGTGAGAATAAGTAAGCAGAATGTCGTCCGCTTCGAAAATCTTTTCAATCAGATATTTATCCCTGAGCGTCTGTGTGTCGTAATGTTTTGAATCGTCGGGATGGTTAGAATATCTCACGTCAAATTTCATAATAATGTATAGTCTCCTTTTTATTGTTAAGGGCAACCCTTATTATAACCTCCCCCTTATAAGGGAGCCTCGCCGTTACGCTGATTTTAACAGCCGCCCTTGCGTACGGCTATCCGTACGCAAGGCGCCGCCGTTTAATTTTTTATACTTCGTTCCACTTTTCACGCAAAAACTGCGAGCAGGGAACAATATTTTCGCCCGTGGTGCCTTCCAGAACAAGCTTCGCGTCTTTATCGTACGCCTTTATTCTCTTTAATATGGCGTCGAAGTCAAACACGCCCTTGCCGGGAGGAACCTGTTTTACTTTGTTTTCGGCCTCGTCAAACACGTAGTCTTTTATATGGAACACGCAGATTTTGCCCGCGAAAGTTTCCAGGCCCTCGTCCAGAATGTCGAGGTAAGACGCGTGGTTAGACGAATCCAGGTAGTTATAAATATCGAAGATAACCTTTACGTTAGGCTGGTTTATGCCGTCTATCGCCCGCTTCAACGTTTTAACGTCGTAGCAGACGTGACCGGCGGCCCCCTCCATGCCTATGTTTACCCCTAATTTGCCCGCGTATATGGCGAGATCTTTAAAGGTAGCCGTAACTCTTTCAAGAGCTTCTTCGGTACGGTTTAAGGGATTGTACGTCCACTTGTCGTCGTTGAACGAACCCGTCTCGGAGCCGACTATGTTACAGCCGAGGTTGTTGCAATATTTAAGATATTCTTTGAAAACCGCTATGCCGTTTTTAACCTTTTCGGGGTTGGAGTGCACGGGGTTGAAGTATGCCCCTATAAGCCCTACGTCTATGCCGTTTGACCGCAGAGTATCGCCGATCCAACGGGAATTTTCTTCATTGAGCTGACCGGGCTGGTACTTCAGCTCGTCCATAAATTTGTATGCGACGAGCTGCACTCCGTCTATCCCGCATTCCTTTACTTTGGAAACCGCAGGCTCAAGCCCCCTTACGCCTAAATCGTGCGTGCGGAACTCTATTTTCATTATCTCTGAACACGGCCGCTGCCGTCGCCGCCTGCGAGGGCTTCAACTTCTTTGCGGGAAACAAGGTTGAAGTCGCCGGGGATGGTGTGTTTAAGGGCGGACGCCGCAACGCCGTACTCAAGGGCAGCCTTGAAGTCTTTGCCGTCGAGGAAGCCTGTTATTACGCCTCCCGCAAAGCTGTCGCCGCCGCCTACGCGGTCAACGATAGGGCTGATCCTGTATGTTTTGGAATGATAGAATTCCTTGGTAGCAGCGCTATAGATGCAAGCCGACCAGCCGTTGTCTGAAGCGGAGTGGCTTACGCGGAGCGAGCTTATAGCGTATTTGAAGGGGAACTTTTCGCACATCTGCTCAAATATTGATTTGTAGCCTGCGAGTTCAAGTTCGCCGGAAGTAACGTCGGTGTTGCCGGGTTTGAAGCCTAATACAAGGTTAGCGTCTTCTTCGTTGCCGATGCACACGTCAACATACTGCATTAAAGGAGTCATAATCTTCTGAGCTTTTTCGGAAGACCATAATTTTTTACGGAAGTTGAGGTCTACAGAAACGGTAACGCCGTGCTTTTTGGCAGCCTTTAAAGCGGCTTCGGTGAGAACTGCGGCCTGGTCGGATACGGCGGGAGTGATGCCCGTGAAGTGGAACCAGTCAGCGCCTTCGAAAATAGCGTCAAAGTCGAAATCTTCGGGTTTAGCCGTGGTTATGGAAGAATGAGCCCTGTCGTAAACGACTTTGGAAGGACGCATCGAAGCGCCTGTTTCAAGGTAGTAGATGCCGAGCCTTTCGCCGCATTTAGCGATGTGCTTTGTCTCTACGCCGTATTTCCTTAAAGCGGCTATAGCGCATTCGCCGAGTTCGTTATCGGGAACGGCTGTAACGAATTCTGCTTCGTGGCCGTAGTTTGCGCAGGAAACTGCGACGTTGGCTTCGCCGCCGCCGTAGTTGATGTCAAATTCGTCGGCCTGAATGAACTTTTCATTGTTCGGGGTTGAAAGACGAAGCATAATTTCGCCCATAGTTACGATTTTCATAAGATTATTTCTCCTATTAAAATTATTATAAATTTTCACGCGCCTTATCGTTGCGTATTTAACTTTTTTACAAGCCTTCCCCTGCAGGGTAGCGTTAGCATACACAGTAGAAGGGGGACCGCTTGCGGTGGATGAGGTGTTATGAATATTTTTTTCACCTCATCAGTCAACTTTGTTGACAGCTTCCCCTCAAGGGGAAGCCTTTATTGCGGCAAATGCCTCTTTACTTCCTTTTTACAAGGTGTACGGCGAAGCCGCCGAACTGGTCTTTAAGGTAAGCTACGTTCATTTCGCCGGTGGCTTTATCGTACTTGAACGATGTTTCGTCAGCTTCAAAGCCGCGGAGCTTAAGCTGGTATACAGCCCTCTTTACAGAGTTTGTGGCTACGGCTATATGGCCGTGCTCGCCCTTGAAGGGAGCCTTCATCATCTCCATATACGTTGAAGCGAATACAGAACTGTTGCCTACCTTCTTGGTAAAGCCGAAGGCCGCGTCAAACTTGTCGGCTACGGCTTCTGCTTCTTCGGGGTTGGCGCAGTTGAGGCCTACGTGAACCATTTCAAAGCCGAGCATCTTTGCTATGGCCTCTTTGCAGAGGCGGGTGATTTCGGACCAGTTTTCTTCCTGGAGGGCCTTGTTAGGCACTATCCAGCTACCGCCGCAGCACACGATTTTGTTATACGCGAGGTAGGTATTGAGGTTGTCCGCCGTAACGCCGCCCGTAGGCATAAAACGCATAGTCGTGTAGGGGCCGCAGACGGATTTTATGTAAGCGAGGCCGCCTGCCTGTTCCGCGGGGAAGAACTTTACAAAGTCAAGCCCTAATTCCAGAGCCTGTTCTATTTCGCTCGCCGACGAAAGGCCGGGGGCGAAGGGTATGCCATTATCCAGGCAGTGCTTTACGACCTTAGGGTTGAGGCCGGGGGCTACGCAGAATTTTGCGCCCGCGGCGTAAGCGGCGTCAGCCTGCTCGCAGGTTAAAACGGTGCCGGCGCCTACCATCATATCGGGGTAAGCGGCAACCATTCTGCGGATAACTTCGTCGGCCCCCTTGGCGCGGAAGGTTACTTCGGCGCAGTTTATGCCGCCGTCGCGCAGAGCTTTTGCAAGCTTTTCGGCGTTTTCCACTTTGTCAAGTTTGATTACGGGTACGATGCCTATGTTAGAAAATTCTTCTACAACGGCGTCGATTTTTGCTTTTACATCAGCCATATTTTTACTCTCCGTCAAGCACCCCTTTACGCAGTGCTTTATTATTAAATCATACATTACAATTATACAAACCTTTAAAAGATAAATCTATACACTAAACGGATAGGTATATTCACAATTCGGATATTATTTATTATAAATACGATTAAAACCATATTATGGAAAGCCGAATACGGCGGTTAAGGCTCCCCGACAGGGGAGCTTTTCCTACTGTCATTCTGAGCGGAATGGAGCGTAGCGGAATGTAGTCGAAGAATCTCCTTCCGACCGCTTTCATTCCATCGAGGGGATCCTTCGACTCGCTTCGCTCCCTCAGGATGACAGGTAACGAGTCGTCCTCCCTCAGGATGACAGGTAACGGGTCGCCCTCCCTCAGGATGACAGGGAAGGCATAAGGCTCCTTTATTATGGATGAGGTATGACAATAAGCTTCCGCCGCCTCATTCCTCAAAATGCCAGGCGCCTTTGGCGATAAGCGACACCAAAAGGGTTACCACCTCTTCTTCCGTAAGATCCTCGCTGTTTTCGTGCCAGAAGTTTAAAATGCCTATCGCCCCCGAAAAGGAAAAGGTGGATACGTACTCGGCGTATTTGCCTAAGTCGCGGCCGGTCATCTGCTGTATAAACGGCATAATCTGCTTCCTCAACTTGTTCTGGAATGACGGGTCGCCGTTTTCGCCTATTATCAAAAAGAGTTTTTCGCTGAGCATATCGAAAATTTCCACCAGCGCCCGCACTATGCTCTCTATCGTAGCCGTTATTATTCCGCCGGGAAATCTGGCCAAGACTTTTGTTTTAAATTCCGATATAAGCTCGTCCTCGGCCTGATGCAAAAGGTCGTATATATCTGTGAAATACTCGTAAAAAGTACTTCTGTTGTACCCCGCCCTGGCCGAAAGCTCGCCTATCTTTATCTGCTCTATCGGATGATCCTTGTATAAAAGCCAGAAGGCCTGTAAAAACAGCTCCCTCGTACGCTCTGTTACCTGCGGTTGTTTACGCACATTCCCCTCCGTTTTCCGACAAACCAAGACAAATTGTCGTACGATTTATCGTTGACTAAACACATTGTAATTTTTATAATTATATTATACGACAGTGTGTCGGATAAATCAAATAAAAAAAGGTGAAAAAGTGATTGATACAAAAAACCTTACAAAAGACTACGGGCACGGCAGAGGGGCGTTTGACATAACGCTCAGCGTGCCGAAAGGAGAGTGCTTCGGCTTTTTAGGGCCTAACGGCGCGGGCAAGACCACGGTTATACGCCACCTTTTAGGCTTTTCCCGCCCGCAGAGCGGAACGGCCGAAATAGACGGCAAGGACTGTTACCGCTGCGCCGCCGAACTGCAGACAAGAATAGGCTATCTGCCCGGCGAAATCGCCCTGCCCGAAGGCGTTACGGGAACAATGTTTTTAAATTCTCTCAATAAAATGAGAAAAACAAAGGACGACGGCTATACGAAGGTACTTTTAGACAGATTCGAGCTTGACCCCTCGCAGGACACAAAGAGAATGAGTTTAGGCGTAAAACGCAAGCTCGCCGTAGTCGCGGCGTTTTTGCACGACCCCGATATTCTCATTTTAGACGAACCTACCTCGGGCCTGGACCCTATTATGCAAAATAAATTCATTGAATTTGTAAAGGAAGAAAAGCAGAGAGGCAAGACTATATTTTTGTCTTCGCACATCTTCCACGAAGTGGACGCCTGCTGCGACCGCATAGCAATAATAAAGGACGGCAGAATAGTTTCTACCTTTTCCGCCGAGGAACTCAAACAGACAAAAGAGAAGATTTTCAGGGTAACTTTTAAAGATATGGAAAGTTTTGAAAAATTTACAGCGCTTTCCTATAACTTCACCTCTAAAAACAGGGGCAAAATGCGGGCGAGGGTAAAACTTACAAACGACAAGGTTAACGGGCTTGTAGCCGAGCTTTCGCGGCTGAACGTTGCCGATTTTGTGGAGATACCCTACACCTTAGAGGATTACTTTATGAGTTTTTACGAACAGGACCACCATTTTGCGGAGGTGAAAGCTTGAGCATTATCAAAGTTGAAGGTTTAACCAAAGATTACGGCGACGGCAGGGGAATTTTCGATATAAACCTCGAGGTGAACGAGGGCGAAATTTTCGGCTACGTAGGCACGAACGGTTCGGGCAAGACCACCACAATACGCAATATGTTAGGCTTTGTTTACCCCGACAAGGGCAAAATAGATATCGGCGGTTTAGACCCTGCGGTAAGCTCTGCCGAGCTTATGAAAAAGGTAAGTTATATCCCCGGCGAAATAGCCTTCCCTAACCTTAAAACGGGGGCCGATTTTTTGAAATTGCAGGCCGAATATAGCGGAATTACCGACTATTCCCGCATGAATTACATCGCCGACAAATTAGGCCTTGACACCACCGCCGATTTAAAGCGGATGAGCAAGGGAATGAAGCAAAAAACGGCCATAGTCGCCGCCTTTATGTCCGACAGGGATATTATGATTTTAGACGAGCCTACCACCGGCCTCGACCCTCTTATGCGGGACGTGTTTATAGAACTTATAAACGAGGAAAAGAAAAAGGGCAGAACGGTATTTTTGTCGGGGCATATCTTTGAGGAGCTTGAAGAGGTGTGCGACAGAGTGGCGATGCTTAAAGACGGCCGCATTATAGACGTTATAAATATGTACGAGCTTCGGCATTCTTCCGACAGAAATTTTGAAGTAGTGTTTGAATCCGCTCAGGCGGCAAATACATTTAAAGAGGCGTTCGACGGGGCATATGCGCAGGGCAATTCTGTTTTTGTCGCCCTGCCGTCAAAGCGTACGGACGAACTTTTCAAGACACTGAAACAATTTAAAGTTCTGCAGATACACGAAAAACATACCACTTTGGAAGAAGTGTTTATGAAGGACTATGATTTATAAAAAGGAGTTTTTAAATTCGATGAATACAACAACAAAAACGGCAAAATACTTTTCATGGCCGCTGATGAAGCAGACCATCCGCTCAAACAGGGCGCTTACAGCGGCAATAATGATTGTAATGATTCTTATGTGCATTGTAATTTCCGTCGCAAGAAACATGATGCTTTCGGGGTCTTCCGATTCCGCTTCTTCCACTACCTTTATGGCCTACCTTTATGCATTGTTGTCACAGGGTGAGCTATATGACTACAACCAACTTATGAGCGGGGCATACGATAGTTATTCGGCAATATTTGCCGCCCTTGGCAAAGGCTACTCCCTTGAAGCGTTTAAAGAACTTGCCGCAACCCTTATGGAAGAAGGCACGCACGACACCTACCTTTCCATGTTTGAATACACGGTCACGGTAAACGGAACCACAGGCATATTCGGAAATACGCTTAACTTAAACGAATATATGGCGCTTATGATGGAGAGTATAGGCATGTCTTCTGACCTGCTTACAAATATGGAAGGAATTGATATGTCTTCTATGCTCAACCAGATGTACTACACAATAATGGGCATACTGCCCCTTCTGGTCTATATAGTCGTGGTTGGCAACGGGCTTATTGCAAGCCAGGTAGACAGGGGATCTATGGCGTACGTTTTATCCACCCCTACAAAGCGTTCGGCGGTAGTTATCACTCAGGCGATATATATGATTGTTGTGCCCTTTATAATGATAACAATCACCTGCATTGTAAAAATAGCGATGTCGGCAGGGCTTTCGGGCGACCCCGACGCGGCGGTAACCATAATGCTTTACTTCGGAATGTATATCCTTATAGAGGCGATGGCAGGGCTTTGCTACCTTGGCAGTTGTCTGTTTAACCGCAGCAGTAAATCCATGGCGTTCGGCGGAGGGCTTACGGTGTGGTTCTTCCTCGCCTCCCTTTTAGGAATGTTCGGTTCGGATAACCTTGTACAGATGGGCATGGGCGTAGAAATCTTAGGCGTGTTCAACAACCTCACGCTTATAGGGCTCTTTGATATAGAATCTATAGCTACAATAGGCTCCGAAGCGGTAGACTACGCATTTGTGTGGAAGCTGGTTATACTTTTTGTAATAGCCGTCGCGGCGTACATCGCCGGAGCGGTAAGATTCACTAAAAAAGATTTGCCCCTGTAAAACCCGATTACCCCTATACTATGCCGCAATTAAAGGGGTTTTGCGGCATACAAAAAGCCCTGCAAAGCTTCACTTTGCAGGGCTATATTTTTATTTAAAATCAGAAATCAACTTCAGTGCCGTAGTAGCAAGCCTTATAAAGGTTTACCATCTCGTCATGCGTAGGTATTCTCGGGTTGGAGCCGGTGCAGGCGTCGCCTATGGCGTCGTCGGCCATCTTCTCAAGTTTAGAGAGGAATTCCTCTTCAGAAACCTTGCCGCCGTGGCCGTCGTCGTAGTCCTTGATGCAGGAAGGCGTATTTACCGAAGAACGAAGTTCTGCTATGGCTGCGATAAGCGCCTCTGTCTTTTCGCCGTCCGTCTGGCCCTTAAGGCCGATATAGTCGGCAATTTCGGCGTAGCGATGCAGGGCCCTCTTATCCTTGGCGTTGTAAGCTATAACCTTTGTAAGGTACATAGCGTTCGCGCAGCCGTGTATAATATGTACCGTCTTGCCGTCCTGCTTGAAAATCGCCCCCGACTTATGCGCCATCGAATGTACAATGCCGAGGAGGGCGTTAGAGAACGCCATACCTGCGAGGCACTGCGCGTCGTGCATTGTGCCGCGGGCCTCAAGGTCGCCGTCGTACGAGTTTTTAAGGTTGGCGAATATAAGCTTGATGGCGTACAGCGCAAGGGGGTCGGTGAAGTTGCAGGAAAGGGTAGAAACATACGCCTCTATCGCGTGCGTAAGCGCGTCAAGCCCCGTGTAAGCTATCTGCGTTTTAGGCAAAGTTTCTACCAGTTCGTAGTCGATAATGCCTATATCGGGTGTAATATTGAAGTCTGCGAGGGGATACTTTATGCCCTTGTCGTAATCGGTTATAACAGAGAACGCCGTAACTTCGGTAGCCGTGCCCGACGTCGAAGGGATGGCCACGAATTTGGCCTTAATCCTTAATTCGGGGAAGTTGAAAGGCGTGCAGAGCGATTCAAACGTTGTGTCGGGGTATTCGTAAAAAGCCCACATCGCCTTCGCCGCGTCTATAGGCGAGCCGCCGCCTATGGCCACTATCCAGTCGGGATTGAACGCCCGCATGGCCTCGGCGCCCTTCATTACCGTAGTAACCGAGGGGTCGGGCTCTACGCCGTCGTAAATCAGAACTTCCATTCCGGCCTTTTCCAAAGCCGCCTGCGCCTTTGCAAGGAAGCCGCCCCTTCTCATAGAGCTGCCGCCCGTAACATCTATCGCCTTTTTGCCTTTGAGTCCCGAGAGAACTTCCGCCATTACACCCTTGCCGTGATATAAGTCGCGGG
>JAJPXK010000132.1 GCA_021205485.1 Clostridia bacterium
GTTTACTGCTATAATATAATAAAGCGATATGCAAAAATAAGTAAAAATATATCGATAAATTGTTTACGATTATTTGCGGCGGTTTATTATATAATTGTTAAGTACTTTAACAATCCGCTTCAGTTATTTTTCAAGGAGGTATTTTATGGTTGAATGGTACAACGCCCTCTCTATATTAGGCAAAGTATACCTGTGGATAGCCGCAGTGGCCACAGCGCTTCTTATTATACAGATAATAATGTTGCTGTTTTCGTCATTCGGCGGAGATCTGGACGTTGACGGCGACGGGGATATAGACGTAGACACCGATTCGGGAGTATCTATATTCACGCTTAAGAGCATTACGGCGTTTTTTGCGGTAGGCTGCTGGGCAGGGCTTTTGACCTGTTCGCTTGTAAGCGACAATTTGCAGTGGATTTCTATCCTTGTGGCTGTTGCCGCGGGCGGCGTGGCGATGATGTCGGTGGCCTTTATTATAAGGGCCATGCTTAAACTGCAGTGCAACGGAGCGGTAGATTACGACAAACTTGTAGGCAGCAAAGCCACGGTTTACGTATCCATTCCCCCCGCGAGGAGCGGCAGAGGCAAAGTAACCCTTACCACTCAGGGCAAATATATGGAAGTTGACGCCGTAACCGAGGACGAGGCGAGAATAGCCTGCGACCAGGTTGTGGAGATCACTTCTATAGAAAACGAATGCACAGTGGTAAAAAGAACTTCTGAAACGGCTGAAACCGCCGCGGCAGATAAAACTTAAAAATCAGGAGAATTGAAGATGAATAATTTACTCGCGTCAACACCCGTAACCATCGGCATAATACTCGCCGTTGTGGTAATACTCGTGCTGGTTATGCTCATTCTTGTCGTTGTGACAAGGTACAAAAAGTGCCCTTCCGACAAGATTATGGTTATTTACGGCAAGATATCGCCTAATAAAGACGGTACATACCGCTCGGCCAAATGTATTCACGGCGGCGCCGCCTTTATATGGCCCTTCGTACAGTCGTATACGTTTTTGGACCTTACCCCCCTTTCTATCTCGGTAGACCTTAAAAGCGCGCTGTCTAAACAGAATATACGTATAGACGTACCCTCGATATTCACGGTAGGCATCTCAACCGACCCTACCATTATGCAGAACGCCGCGGAAAGGCTTTTAGGGCTGGACCTTAAACAGATATCCGAACTGGCTAAGGATATAATTTTCGGCCAGCTCAGGCTGGTTATCGCCACAATGGAAATTGAGGAGATAAACACCGACAGGGATAAATTCCTTGAAGCCATATCCCGCAACGTAGAGGGCGAACTTAAAAAGTTAGGTTTAAAACTTATAAACGTCAACATGACGGATATTTCGGACGAAAGCGGATATATCATAGCGTTAGGCAAAGAGGCCGCCGCAAAGGCCATCAACGACGCAAAAATTTCCGTCGCCGAAGAAAACAAAAAGGGCGCCATAGGCGAAGCCAACGCGATGATGCTTCAGCGTATCAGCGTAGCCGAAGCAGAAAGCAAGGCGATAGAGGGCGAAAACAAGTCCAAGGCGGAGATCGCGCAGTCCAAGGCCATCCTCAGAGAGAAAGAAGCCGAAGCGATGAAGCTCGCCGTGACGGCCGAAAACGTACAGGCGGCGAAGTCTAAAGAAGAGAGCTACGCGGCAGAGCAGCAGGCAGAAATCGCCCGCGCGGCCCGCGAAAAGGCCACAAAGGAAGCTGACGTTATCGTAGCTTCGGAAATAGAAAAGAGAAAGCTTGAAATTCAGGCCGAAGCCGACGCGGAAGCGGCGAGGCGCCGCGCCAAAGGCGAAGCAGACGCAACGTTCGCCAAGATGGAAGCCGAGGCGAGAGGTGTTTACGAAACCCTCTCAAAACAGGCCGAAGGTATGGATAAACTCGTCAAGGCCGCAGGCACCCCTCAGGACGCCGCAAACCTTATGATTACCGACAAGCTCGAGGACTTGGTATCGGCTCAGGTGGAGGCTGTAAAGAACCTGAAGATAGACAAGATCACCGTCTGGGAAAACGGCGAAGGCAAGGACGGAAAAACGTCTACCGCCAATTTTATTTCGGGACTTTTAAAATCCCTCCCCGCGTTAGAGGATCTGTACTCTATGGCAGGGCTTAAAATGCCTAAGATTGTAGCCCCCGAAAAAATCGAGGACGAAAAGAAAGACGAGGAATAATTCAGGCATATTCCCTATCCAATCGTCAACTCAGCGGCGGATGCGTAACGCATCCGCCGCTGTTAATTTAAAATAAGGCAATTTTTCTTTTTAATCGGCTATAATGCAATTAAGGCTTCCCCTTGATGGACGAGGTACGCAAGCGACGGATGAGGTGTTTCGTACTGCCCCTCTATGTCATCCTGAGCGTAGCCGAAGGATCCCGCCAGAGCGAAACAACGTGTAGCGGCTGGCGACAAGGGGCGTTATTTGAGTTCTCAGATATCATTTAACCACATTTTTTCAAAATATATAGACAAAACGGATATTTTATGGTAAAATACGGTTATGAACAATATTATATACGCGGGAAGCGACAAAACAAAAATAACAAGTTATTCCAACACCCGCAAGTACTGGCAGATAATACTGTGCGACGGCTGCGGCCAAATAGTATGTGGAAAGAAAAAGACCCCCTGCTATGGCGGAACCATCGCAGTTATTCCTCCCCTTACCGACTACAGTCTGGATGGCGCCGAAGGCAGTATCTACGCCTTCATGGAGCTTTCCGCCCTGCCATTCAAATTTCCGTCGGCGGTAAAAGATGACGAAAATTCTGGCATAGCTCACGCGCTGAAGCAGGCCGAATACTACTTAAATAAAGGCAACCGCACGGTGTTGAACGCCTTAGGCGACCTTATTACGGGGTACATAATCTCTCAGTCGGGAATAGAGGGCTACTCTCCTGTCGTTGAGCTGGTGCGGACGGATATAAACGCAAACATAAGCAATTCTTCCTACGCCTTAGACGGATATATCCGTACTCTGCCGTTAAACTACGACTACGTGCGGAAGCTTTTTAAAAGCGAAGTCGGCGTAACTCCGCATGAATACCTTACGGCGGCGAGGATGGAACTTGCGGGCATGCTTATTACAAGCGGGATAAGCAACACCTACAGCCGCTACAGCGTAGGACAGATAGCCGAAATGTGCGGCTACGCCGAACCACTCTATTTTTCCCGCGTGTTTAAAAAATACTACGGAGTCTCCCCCTCCGAATACGGAAAAAAATAAATTGACCCTGTACTATGCCGCAACTAACGGGCATTATGTTACTTAAAAGGCGGACGCTGACGCGCCCGCCTTTTAATATGAAAAAGAAACATGGAAAGTATGAGCAATTTAAAGCTGTTTGATTTCGGTATACGCCATAACAAACGGGCCAGTGCCCTTGGCATCGTTTTCTACAACGGGTTCAGAGATATAGTACTCAAAAGTACCGTTGCGGCGGGGATTATTTTCAGGGCCTAAGCCAGCCACAAGGCAGATGCCGCCTAAGTTGAGCTTGCCGTCGGTCTCGGTGAGGTATTCGCTGCAAATGCCGTTGAATACGCTCTCGCCGATTTTTGCAAACCTTTTATCGACAAAGCCTAAGCGGGCGCCCTTCATCATCGCGTAAGAGATCATGGCGCTGCCAGAGGTTTCAAGGTAATTGCCTTCCCTTCCGCCCTGGTCAACCACCTGGTAGAACATGTGCTTGTCCTTGTCTATGTACTGTTCAAGCCCCTCTATCGTGTCCTTGAAAATGTCTATAAGCTGCGATTTAAGCTCGTCCGCCCCCTCAAAATAGGAAATGGCGTCTACAAGGCCTACGGTATACCAGCCTACCGAACGGAGCCAGAAGCTCTTAGAAAGGCCGGTCTCTTTGTCTGCCCAGAAGGCGGTTTTTGAGTAATCCCAGCCGTGGTAATAGAGTTTTTTCTCTTTGTCGTACATATTGTCGTACACGCTTTTGAACTGCTTTACGATGTCAGCGTAATTTTTGCCGCCGTTCACTTCAGTTTCGTAGCGGGTGTAGAACACCTGAGCCATGTAAAGCCCGTCAAGCCATACCTGGTTAGGATAAATGAGTTTGTGCCAGAAGTTGCCGGAACCTGTGCGGGGCTGGCCCTCTATCTGCTTATGCAAAAGGGAAATGGCCTTGTTGTACTTTTCCTTGCCCGTCTCTTTATGGAGGTCGAAGAGTACCCTGCCTTCGTTGAGGTTGTCAAGGTTGTAGGTCTCAAGCTCATACCCGCGGATAGAGCCGTCTTCAAATACATAGTAATCGACAAATTTATCTATAAAATCTATGTATTTTTTGTTGCCCGTCTGCTTGTAGATGGTATAAAGCGAGGTCATCATGCAGCCGTCTATATAGTTCCAGGCGGGCTTTTTGCCGTGCTTTATATTCTCTATGTTCCATATAGGCGCGTCGGGAGTGGTGTCCTCTATAAGGCGGTCTATATATTTGTCTATAATGCTGTAATCCATAATTAATTTCCCCCTTTTGGAATTACTTGATAATAAGCTCTCCGCAATTCTTTTCTATAACTGCATCGCCCTCCACGCCAGTGAATGTCACGTTTTTGAGCGTGACCGTCTTTACGTTGTCAATGTAGATGCCTGCCTTGCAGTAGTCGCTTACAAATTCAAGCATAGCGGGCTTTGCGGGCTGAGCATCCTTTTTAAAGCCGAAATGCACATTTTCCAGCGTAAGGCTGTCGATAGGCTGTTCCACAAGCCCGTCAAAGTAGGCGCACATGCACTCGCAGTCCTCGCAGTCGATATCCTTGAACAGGAAATCGCCGATGTAGGGCGTGGTTTCGTCTACGGGAAGCGCCTTGCGCGACCATACAGCCTCGGTATGTCCGTCGGGGTCGCAGAAGTAGTACATATTTACAACCAAAGGCGTAATTACGTTTTCCATTTTGATATTTTCAAACTTTACGCCGTCGATTATCGCGTCTTTACCCCTGCCCCTGCGGGTCTTGATGCGGAGGCCCCTGTCGGTGTGGCGGAAAAGGCACTGGCTGACGGTAAGGTTCTGCACGCCTCCGCTCATCTCGCTGCCTAAAACTATGGCGCCATGGCCGTCCTGGAAGAGGTTATTCCTCAGGGTATGGTGATTTGCGGGCGTTTTATAGGTCTTGCCCATATAAATTTTGCCCGATTTTATGGCTACGCAGTCGTCGCCTACGCTGAAAGTACAGCCGACTATATCCACGTTATCGCAGCTCTCGGGGTCAAGGCCGTCGGTGTTAGGCCCCGTGTAAGGGTTCTGCACCTTTACGTCGTAAAAGCCTAAATTCTGCGAAAAGAAGGGGTGAAGGTTCCACGCCCCCGAATTTTTGCAGGTAACGCCGTGGAAAACAACGTCTTCGCATTTGTTCAAAAAGACGAGGCGGGGACGGGCAACCTTCCTGCCCTTAGGCGTAGCCCACCAGGTAGAGTGATCGGCGTTGCCGTTTATGGCGCCTTCGCCCACCACCCTTATATTTTTACACTTAAACGCCGAAACAAAGGACTGATGGCAATCAAAGGGGTCGCCCTCCCAGCTCGCCATAATGGTCTCTTTGCCGTCTTCGTCATAGACGCGGGCGGGAATGTAGGGATAATCCTCCTCCTTTACGCTGCCTAAAAGTTCGGCGTCTTTTGCAAGTTCCAGAGTTATATCGCTTTTCAGTACAATCGGGCGGACGTAGTACGAACCCGCGGGAACGTGTACCCTGCCGCCGGCGGGACAACTGTCTATAGCCATCTGAACGTAGTATGTATCGTCAGTCGCGCCGTCGCCCTTTGCGCCAAGTTCTTTTACGTCTACCACCGCCGTCTCGCTGAGAGTACGGAAAGCAAGCTCGCCTTCCTCGCAGGAAACGGATACCTTATATTCCGTATCGGGGGTAAGATTGTAAACGGAAAAAACATTGACATCAGACTGAGCCGTCTTTTCGCCGTTTACGTAAATATCGTACCTGCCCGACGGATTGTAAAAGGGGTTTGTGTTGTCAAATTCAAAGCACGCGGTCGTGCCCGAAACAAAAAGTGTTTTAAGCATTTTCAGCAATCTCCGTCTTTTTTCTTTTATGTCTCTTTACGAGGAATACGATAAGGTCTTTAATACCTATGCAAGCCATATCAACAACAAGATAAAAAACTCCGAAAAGAAGCGGTTCAAGCGACACATTGATATTTAAAAACTCATTAAATGCGTAATAAATACCGTTCACGCCAAACATTATCAATATCGCATAAACAATATTCGCAAAAAACGTCCAGAATTTTTTAAACGGGAACGGAAACATCATATAGGGGTTGAACTCTTTATCGTCAGACTGGAAGTGCATAAACGCCGCATTGAGCAACACGTCGGTAACAACACCCATAATTATGCCCGTTACAACAAGAAGGTCTGTCGTGTCAAGATAATAACCGAATCCCCAAACAATGAAGTAACACACGGCGCCGTTCGCCCAGAACTTCCAAAAAATGGCTTTAAGCCATGTAGGCAGGCGGGAAAGGCCGTCCACACTGTAGGGGTCAAACTCTTTGCCTTTTTTAGACTTCTTCTTTTTGCCACGGTTGTCTACGGGGGCTTGGCCGGTAATCTCTTCAATGTCCCTTGTTACAGGCGGGGTGTTAGCTACGTCAACTTCGCCCTTTAAGGCGGCGACCAGCTCATCCATCTGCTCGGTTTTTAAATCATAGAAATCTTCTATCGTAGTTTCTTTAACTTGTTTCTTTTTTTTGCTCATTTTTTCAAATATAAATTTTCAGCCGACAAACAAATATTGCCGGCTGAAAGGTCCAGATTTTGTAAATTAATCTTCCTGAATATCAATAGCACCGTCGCTGATATTTCCGGTAGCCGATTCAACTTCCACTTTGGTGTTGATTTTATTGATAAGCTTGGAGTATACAGGCAACAGCAGGAATACTACAAGGCAAACGCCTAAAAGTACAATATGCGCTATTGTAAGATTAAGGCTCGAGTCGATATAATCGATATTGCTCGGCGTTTTTGTCTGTGCGGCGAGGAAATCTTCAACCCTGACATAGTAAACTATGTCGCAAACTATCATAACAACCGTCATAACCACAACAAGCACTAAGAACATAATCTTAGGTTTCTGGCGCTTAGGGAACGCGTAGATATGCGATACAAGTACAAGCAGCGACAACAGTACGTTGATAAATACCATAAGGCCGGTCCACTTTAAGTAAGTGTTCTCGCTCCAGGGATATAACGCCTGAGAATAAGTCGAAAGCCAAATAAAATAGAGTACAGAAGTTATAGCAAACAATACCAAAGGTATATTGTTAGGCCTGCGCTTTAAGTTAACTATCTTTTTGCGGAACCATTCCTTAGCTTTAGCAGAAAAGGGAGTCTTGGTTTTTTCTTCCGTGGCAGCTACTGCCTGATTATTTTCTTCCATTTTCATCCCTCCTTACGCTATTGTCTTGCCGGGGATATCTCCCTCGGGTTTTTCAAAGAAGTGCACGCTCTCGGGTATAAATCCGATATCTATCTCGTCGCCGTATTTATATCCGCACCAGCCTGTAAACTTACATACAACAATCTTTTTGCCGCCGATCTTGCCGTGAACAAGGGTGTTCATGCCAAGGTTTTCGTTGTTGTCTACCTTAAGCTTTATATGGCCTTCGGGAAGAATGTTTTCAGGGCGGACGCCTAAGACAACTTCTTTGCCTTCGTACGCGGCGAGGGCTGTAGCCTTGTCGCCTTCGGGAACGTATTCAAACAGGTCAGATACGAACTTACCGCCCTCTATCTTGCCGTCGAACATATTCATAGGAGGAAGGCCTATGAAGGTAGCTACGAAGGTGTTTGCGGGGTGGTCGTAAAGATCGATAGGCCTGCCTATCTGCTGAACGTGGCCCATAGACATGCAGACAATTCTGTCTGCAAGCGTCAAAGCTTCGGTCTGGTCGTGCGTTACGTAAATCATCGTAGCGTTGAGCCTTTTGTGAAGGAGCATAATCTCCCTGCGCATCGAGCCGCGGAGCTGCGCGTCGAGGTTTGACAGAGGTTCGTCAAACAGGAACACCTTAGGGTTACGAACGATGGCTCGGCCCATGGCGACACGCTGGCGCTGGCCGCCCGAAAGCTGGCGGGGCTTTTTGTTGAGCTGTGTCTTTAAGTCAAGGATCTCCGCCGCGGCCATAACCTTGCGGTGGATAACCTCTTTATTTTCTTTACGAAGCGTAAGCGAGAACGCCATGTTTTCGTAAATCGTCATATGGCCGTACAAAGCGTAGTTCTGGAAAACCATGGCTATGTCCCTGTCTTTAGGGGGAAGCCTTGTACAGTCTTTTCCGTCTATTATAAGCTGGCCGTTTGTGATATCTTCAAGGCCTGCAACCATGCGGAGCGTTGTAGACTTGCCGCAGCCCGAGGGGCCAACAAGCACTATAAGTTCGCCGTCGTGGATGTCGAGGTTGAAATCAAACACGGCCTGGACGTTTCCGTCATAAATTTTGTCAACGTGGCTAATATTAACTTCGGGCATATTATACCTCCTTTGCCGCTGCATTGGCAACGGAAGCTTCTTCTTCGGCGTCAGCTTGTTTTAAAACGGCGTCGATGTCGATTTCGCCCGATTCAAGCTTAGCCCTGTAATCATAGTACTGCTTGTTGCGGATAATACCGAACACGGCGGCAACTATAAGGCAGGCGGCCGAAAGGGCAAGCCATATTATCATAACGGTAAAATCGCCTGCAGATATAAGATCTTTGGAAAGTCCCCTTACAGGGTACCAGAAGATCCTCAATACCTGGATAACGGCGAGGCCGATCAAAACGTAGCTGGCGCTCTTTCTGTAGTTCTTGATCTGTATAGACATATAGAACGTAAGAAGAAGGAACACAAGATTGTAAATAACCGAAAGGCCCATGCCTACGTCAAAGAATACAACCTCTACGTTGAGTTCGTAGCTTCTTGTGTACTGCCCGTAAAGAACGAGGAAGTACAAGCAGCCGAACGCTATAGATAAAAGTGTAAAGTTAGAGGAAAACTTGTTTGGTCTATAGCGCATTATATCACTTTGGATTACAGGATTTTTTGTGCTACTCATACCGCAGTTACCTCCTTACCATTTTCTAAAGCCGCGCCGCTTAAAAGCTTCTTTTCCGCCTTCTCGTTCATAAGCTTCCAGACAAGGTTAAATACAAGCAAAAGCGAAGCGACTATTATTATCGCAAATAAAACGAAGCCGAGGTCAAACATTATAGTGGATTCAGAATAATCTATGTCGTAAAGCTTATCGCCCATACTATCGACTGCATCGTAATATGTTTTCCACGCTTCAAAATCAACGGCAAGGAATTTCGCCTTCCACGAGCCGTTTAAAGCCATCGCGACGATAGATAATACTATATCTAACCCAGCGCATACGCCCGTCGCGACGTAGTTTGTTATGTAATACTTCCTGCGTTTATTGGTTGACGTGATATAAAGAAGCACAGCGGCAAGAATCATCACGATGGAAAACCAAAGCAGCATATTGTTAAAACTCTGTATATCGATATATATCATCGCGCCGTCGATCAATTCTCTGTAGCCGCCGGACGCCCTCTTCTGGAGCATATCAAAGAGATACTGCACCGAACCGGTAACGTAAGAGCAGGCGTAAACAAACGCAACCGCGCCTAAAATAAGCATTACCAGACACATAATTTTCTGGAATCTCATTTGAGCTTTCATAAAAATTCCCCCTGAATCAGGAAAGTTTTGTTCCGCCCCCGCGGCCGCTGAAGCCGCGGGGGCAAAACCGTTTAAATTAAATCTTTGTTACAAGCTTAAGCTTAGATGTTGTACCAGGTAACAAGCTGCTGCCATGCTGAATTTGCAAGGTCTTCACGAGTCTGTGAACCTGCTGCAACCATATTGGTTACCATAGCGGAAGCTGAAGAACCTGTTATCCATGACTGGTCGTTAGAAGTATATGTGCCGCCGTCTAAGCCGTTTATAACTACATACTGCATCACGCTGTAGAATGCCTTGGAAGAGCTAAGAGCGGAAGTTGCAGCCGTACCTGTGATATAGAGCAGGGTTATCTGGCCGGACATTGTTGTGCTCTGAAGGTCGGTTAAAGGAAGGCCTGTAGGAACTACCATGTACCAGTAACCTGTTGAGGATTCTTTGCTCAGGGTCATGCCCTTTATAGCGCCGTTTACAAGAGCGTCGCTCACGTTATCGGCGCCCGCCTTGCCCATTTCAGAAGTAAGCTGATACTCGAAGCACTGGTCTTTTTCTGCTACGGGAAGCGTAGAACCTATAATTTTACGAGCATAGTTTGTGAAGTTAAGAGTCGCGTTGCTTGTATTTGTATTGGCGGCTATCGCCTTACCTGCGGTGCTTGTGCCAAGGAAAGAGTTAATTGTTGCCGTTGTAAGAGTAGGCGTTGTATAGCCCTTATAGTAGGTACCTGTATAAACCTTATTCTGATATACAAAGTACTGCGACTTGTATTCGTCCTTAATGGTGTACTGGCCGCTTACTTCGTCTAACGTAGCAACTTCGGTGATATTCGCTTCTGTAGCTACGTCGTTATACCAGAAGCCGCCGTTTGAAGTTTCAGCGTTGCCTGCTTCGGTAGCCATAGGACCGTAGGTCATAAGGATGTGACCATCGTTAGAGAAGATGTAGTCAACAAACTTAAGGCAAGCAGCAAGTTTAGCGGGATCGTCTGCTACAGCGCCATTGATAGCTATACCAGAAGTTTTAACTGAACGCCAGCTTTCGGTGAAGCGCATTGTTACGTCGTCTGTGCCGTTAACCGACCACTTTGAAAGGGGGTTAAGTATAGGCGAGAAGTCGTAATCGTCGGGAAGACCGCCTGTAGGGTCTGTAAGACCATTTTCAAGGTAGAAACCGTACAAAGTCTGAGTCTGAACATAGTCATACATCATGAAGCCTTCGGTTGAGTTGCCGCCCTTGAGGGTGGTAGTTGCGCCGTCGGCGTTAGCTGTTGTATCATAGTTGCCGTTGTAAACAAGGCCTTCAGTGTACAGGTCATGCATATTGTCAAGGGCGGTCCAGAGTTCTTCGTCGTTGAGGGCGCTCTGAAGTTTGCCGCTTGCATCTATATAGGTGTATTCGTAACGGGAGTCAACGCCGCGTACGCCGTAGAGCTGACCTGCAAGACGTACTATATCGGGAGTCCTGTCGTTTAACGCTGTACGGGTGAATATACCTGTAGCTGTGCCGCCGGTCTGCGCGCAGAGGTTGGCGCTGTTGGTTATTACGCAACGAAGAAGGGCTACTAAATCGTCAACGTCCCAGGCTGCGTCTACACCGTTGAACAAATCTGCGGGATCTTCATAGTAAGAAGTTGAGCCGGTAGACGTTGTTGTGTAGCAAGCGTCGATATAAGCGCGGACAAGCCTTACAAGCTGTTTGCCTGTAGCGCTGCTGTTAACTTCAAGAGCTTTATTCTGTATATCAACGATATTGCCGCTTGTGCCGCTGTATGTTGTGCTAGCTATATCATAGTATGCAGCGTATAATTCGCTGGTAGAATCTGCTATTTCTGTAAGAACGTTTGCGTAGTTCTTATATATTGTAGTGGTTGAAGTTTTGTTGGTTGTATCGGTAATTTCTACTGCAAGAGTACCGGTCTGCTGCATATAAGATGAAACTGCGGTAGCTCCGCTGGATTTGGAAGCCGATGCCCATGTGTCGCCATTTGCAAGACTGCTTAAAGCGCTGTCTTTGCCGAGGAGGATATCAACCCAGTCCTGACGGGCGATAACGTAACGCTCGATATCGTCGTTACCATCAAAGTAGGGGGCAACGTAAATTACTTTGTCGTCGCCGTCTACATCGGATACGATGGAGTATTCAACAACGGGGTTAGCCTCAAGATAAGCCTTAAAGTTAGGCATCTGGTCAAGATACTCGCCGAGGTTGAGGATAGAAGTTCCCTTTGATACAGTCGACGTTATTTCAGAGAGGTCCGAAGTGATAATGTCGGTGTTGGACCAAGAGAATGATTCTGAGGTTGCCGCCTGAGTCGCATTGCTTAAGTTGGCGCTGGTATCTTTGCCCTGGTAAACATCGTTAAAACCTGCAATGCCAAGCGCGTCTGCAAGAGCATCCCATGTAGGTTTCATGTCGCCTTCAGCGTATGTGTTGCCGTCGGATAATGTCAAATTATCGCCGAGCGAAAGGAAAGACGTACTTGTTGTCGTACTGTTGTGCCCTACCTGAAGGTTAAGGGTAACTCCCGAAATGTCAGTCGCATAAACGTCGCTTGTGGTAGTGCTTACGTCTGTGGAAGAATCCGACGGATTGTCATCACAGGCAGCGATACCCAAACACATCGTGCTTGCAAGCAAAACGCTTACGACTGCAGCCGAGATTTTTTTGAGTTTTGTCATTTTTTTTCTCCTTATTTTATTTAAATGATTTTTTATTATATAGACGGTTTTACCCGCTTATATACTTTAGAGATTTTGGTATGTAAGCCGCGAGTTCTCGCGAGATCCTTCGACTTCGCCCTTACGGGCTCCGTTTTGCACCTTATTATCTGAAACCTTTTACAATAAGGTGTGCAAAGTTTCGGGCTATCGCCCTCACGCAGGATGACAGAGGAAAATTTCCCTGTACAGAGGGTTGCACCCGTCTGTCATTCCGAGCGTAGTCGAGGAATCTCATACCGACAATGTTTAAACACCGCAACTTAGTTTTTGCAAACTGTAAAAGAATTACTCCTTTACGCCGCCCATGTTTACGCCCTTTGCAAAATACTTAGAAATGAAAGGATAAATGCAAAGTATAGGAATAACCGCGCAAACAACCATCGAGTACAATACCGACAGAGGCGAATAGTCATGCGTCTGCAGATAAACCTGATAAGTTTCGTCGTCACAGCCGTTTGTAAGCTGTGTACTGTTGGTTATGAAGTCCCTTATGTAAACCTGTACGGGCCAGGAATACTTTTGCGAGCCCATAACCTTCATAGACCAGAAGTAGCCGTTCCAACGGGAGATACCAAAGAACAATGCGACGGTTGCTATGGTAGAATTGCTCATAGGTATGTAAACCTTAGAAAGCACCTGCATTTCGGTAGCGCCGTCTATACGGGCGGCTTCCTCAATTTCGGAAGGAACGCCTTCAAACGCATTCCTTAAAAGGATTATGTTCTGCGCGTTCATGCCCATGGCGATAACTACGGTCCACTTCATATCGTTAATGCCGATATTTGAGAATATAGCCGCGGTATCCATATAGTTTAAGTACTGAGGAATGATACCTGCGGAGAACCACATTGTGAACACGAGGAAGAAGTTCCAGCCCCTTCTGCCTAACAAACGCTTTTTAGACAGGGCGTAAGCGCCGAGGATGCTGTAGAACAGCGACCATACCGTACCGAAGAAGGTAACAAACAGGGTGTTTGCGTAAGCTATCCAGAAGGTATTGTCCTGCAATACGCTTAAAAACGCAGTGCCGTCCAGCCCTACGGGCCATAAAACAACCTGACCGCTTTCAACCGCCGTCTGCGAGCTGAAGGCCGAAGATAAGGCATATATCAGGGGATAAATGCACATCAGCGAGAATACTATAAGGAAGAAATAGGCAACTATCTTAAAGATAAGTTCCGACGTTTCCATTTTACGTTTCATACTCTATATTCCCCCTTAATACAGCGATACATCCGTAGCGCGCTTAGCTATAGCGTTAGAGCCGATAACCAGAATCATACCGATGAGGTTGTTGAGCATTTCTGCCGCTTTGCCGTAAGCCTGCCTGTAGTCAGAATAGTCTGACAACTGGTTGGCCCATGTGGATACGGTGTTCGCCGCCTCGTAGTTTGACGTAGTGTAATAAGAACCGTCTTCAAGAGCTATTGTGTTGCTGCCCATTAACAGGTAAATCTTTTCGTAGCCTACGGAAAGGAGCGAGCCTATCTTCATGATGAGCATTATTACAACGGTGGAAAGTATGCTAGGGATAACAACATAGCGCATCTGCTGCATCTTGCCTGCGCCGTCTATCTGAGCCGCTTCGTAAGAAGTAGGCGAAATTGCGATAACCGCGGCGAAGAATACTATGCTGTCGTAACCGGCGTGCTCCCAAAGGTCAAGCACTACGTACAGGCCCCTGTAGTACTGCGTTGTGTACACAAGGCCGGCTTTGGCGAGAGTTTCGTCAACGCCGAACCATACAAGAAGTTTGGATACAACGCCGTAGTCGCCTGAAGAGCTGCCCTTGAAAAGAACGAGCGCGAGAGTCGTTACGATAACGGTTGAAAGGAATTTAGGCAGATATACGCACACCTGCATTATGTTCCTTGCAACGTTGGAACGAACTTCGTTGAAGAAAAGCGCCAGGATAATAGGCACGGGGAAGCCGAAAAGCAACCCGTAGAATGCCGTGACGAATGTGTTCCTGAATGCGAGCCAGAATTCAACAGAGTACTCAGCGTCCCCGAACATAATATCGTAGAAATACCTGAGGCCGACCCAGTACTGATCTGAGACACTATCTGCTATGGACGGGTTTTTGAAACAGCCTAACAGTTCGTACATAGGCATGTAACGCCAGAGGACATACACAACTATCATAGGAACGAGCATTATGTAAAGGCGCCAGTCTTTAAGAATGGTAAACAAAGTGTCTTTCCATTTGTTCTTTTCAACTGTGTCCCTTACTTGCTGATCCGCAGGCATTGAATATGAATCTGTCGCCTCGTCATAAACAAGAAAGTCGTCGCATTTTTGTTTAAACATTAGATCCCTCCTATCATTATTTAAAAAAATGAATATAAAACACGTATACCCGCCACCGAACCGCTGAGGGAAGCTCCCTCGGCCGAGCTTTGACTTGCCGCGGCCGCTTGGCTCATTCGCCTGAAAAGGTTGCCTTACGAATCGGTTTATGCAGCTTAGCACCGTTGTTTTTTGAATTTATACCAACTTGTCCTACTTGAACAAGCCGTTATCTTTTTTGTTTAAAGACTCCTTTTCAAAATCTTCAGGGTCTTTTTTTAATATTGCGAGCGACTCCGCGTCGATCTCTATCGGTTCGTCGCCGTATTCGTCGCGGCGTTTCATATCCGCCGCCTCCGCCTTTATCCTTAAGATGTATTCCTTCTGGTCCTCAGCCATTCCGTCTAACCTGCGGAAGATAAGCATGCCTACCACGGCGAAGACGAGGTTGATAAATTCGCCCGCAATTACGGCTATAAACGAATCGCCGAAATTGTTTCCGCAAAAGGCGGATACGGTCGCACGGCCTAACGCCATTAAAAGGTACGAAAGAAGCACGTACAGCAAGGTGAAATACCATTTGCCGAGAATCTTCTTTTTAGGCACCGCCAGAAACAGGAGCGACGCAAGCACAATGAACAGGTTGCCTACGCAGTATATCAGGTACGTAAGCGGCTCCGCCGAGCTTAACGCGCAGCACACAGCGCCGTCCACCACGGGGAACAATACCGCAAGCCAGTTCCAGCGGACGCTGACGAGTATTGTTACCAGAAGCATCACCGAAACGTTGAAATCGGCGTAATCTTCAAACCAGCTTGATGCGGCAAAATAGTTTATCATCTCGAAAGCGACCATGATAAGCATAAATATTGCCAGATCGGCAAACTTATATTGCCATAACGAAATTAATTTTGAACCATTTTTCCGCATATTATATCGTAATAAACAGATTTCATCTGCCCGTAATGTTACTTCACATTTAGCTTTTATGTTATAGCATACAGTTT
>JAJPXK010000163.1 GCA_021205485.1 Clostridia bacterium
TAATACATATCTTTGAGGAGGTAAAATTTTGTTGCAGAAAGTTGTAATTTGCGGAGTTGACACGTCGGGGCTGCCACTGCTTACGGCAAAGGAACAGACAGACCTTATGATAAAACTTAAGGCTGGCGACGAAAAGGCGAGAGATAAATTTATTGTAGGCAATATGAGGCTTGTGCTTTCCCTCGTCAAAAGATTCTGGGCTAAAAACGCCAACGCAGACGACGTTTTTCAGGCGGGTTGCGTAGGGCTTATCAAGGCTATAGACAACTTTGATTTATCGGTAGGCGTCAAATTTTCCACCTACGCCGTTCCGATAACATTAGGATGTTGAAATCCAAATGATTATCGGAGGTAAAAATTATCAATGAACTCGCAGGAAAAACTCCCTATAACAAGGATAAATGCTATATGTAAGGCAATTACGTTGTTAGAACGACAAGAAAACCGCGCTGAAGAGATATGTATTCTCAAGAAATTAGCAACAGGCGTTCCTATTCTTCAATGGACTGAATGGGTTGTAAGGGATTGCATAGATGATTTCTATTTAGAATATAAAAGGCTACCAACTGTTACAGACCTTAATAAAAGTAACAATTTACCACAACATCCCAACTTTAAATATTTATTTGGAATTTCTGCAAGTCAATGGCTGAAAAAAAACTATGAATCATATGTGCCGCCAAAGACATCAAGAAAAAAAACTCTGTTGACTGCGATCAATTTGCTTGATGGTGAAGAACGTCAGCGTCTACAAGAAATGTTATACGAATACCCGATAACAAAATGGAATAACGCAAATCTGATTGACTGTTTTGTTACATATTTTGAAAAATATGGTAAAGTTCCATCCGAAGAAGAAATGGAAAAATCCGATGAATTACCATATTACTCATTGTTTAGCTATAAGTGGAAAACTACATATCTTAAATGGTTAAATGCACATTTGCCATATTTATATGAACAATTTTTAAAGCAACGTAAATATCAAAGAGATTATCGTAATGAATTCATAAATGAATACAACAGAATAAAACCTAAGACGGAGGCTGATTTTAACAAGAGAAAAAATCCAGAAATGTGTCGGACTTATATCGTAAAACGCGCATTAAATATTCCTACTTGGGATGAACTGATAAAACATTGCGGTCTTGTATGTTATAAAATGCTTGATGAAAGAGAAGCAAAAGAACGATCAAAAATCAAATCTATCAGTTTAATAAGCGTAGACTGCGGAGAAAATATTCTTTTTAAAGAATTTATTCCAAAAGAAAAGAAGTATGAACTTATCCGAACTTATAAAGTTGATGATTCTATTTGACATTATCGCAATTTAAATACCGCAATTTAGTTGCCCTTGAATGCAAAAGAAAAAAGAGCGTGAAATAAATTCACGCTCTTTTTTATAACTAATGGTTTCTTTACCTTACTTACCATAACAAATTTAATCATCATTTTTCATAAATGATAAATCATTGTATTTGCTTTTATAAAGATATATATCTATATGTCCATTCGTTATAACAACCTTTTCTACAAGTTCTCTTACAACGTTTTGTCTTTGCTTTGCTGTCATTTCTGCCCACATATCAGGAAGAGTTCTTATTAAGTTAATCCTATCTTCAATACTTACAGAAACTTCTTTCTTTTCTTTAGCTGTTTCAATTTCTCTGCCCAAACGTCTCATATTATTTTGAATCTCTTGTGCCTGTTTTAACAAATCTTCATCGCCCAAAACAGTATATGCTTTTATCACTCTTTGGTATTGCGCATCTAACTTTTCATACTCCTCTGTTAGTTTAGTTGCTATTTCATCTACAGATATATTATTCTTTTTTATATCATCGCTATATTGAACAGCAAAATCTAACAATGCTTGCACAACATATTCTTCTACGATATGCGCATCATAAATATCATTAGTACAATTAGGATCTAATTTCATATGTGGACTACTGCTACCATATTTTGAATAGCAGAGAAGCTTAAGCTGCTGGTTTTTTCCTTTTCCCCACTTCATGTAACGCATTTTAGCATTACATACACCACAATAAACAATTGAAGAAAGAAGATAATTTGAACATTGACGTGTAACACTTCTTGATTGAAGAATGTCCTGAGCTTTAAAAAAAACGTCATCTTCAATTATCCTTTGATGAATGCCCTTATATTGTTCCCCACGAAAAGTAATCTCACCAATGTATGTTCTGTTCTTCAAAATATTAAATACCACTACGTCTGAAGAAAATCCTAATGCTTCTGCAATCAATCTTGGAGAGTATTCATTAGTATTATACATTTCAAACACTTTCTTTACTCTTATTGCATCTTCGGGAATTACTTCAAGAGTATTTGTTTCCTTTGAATATTTATATCCAACAGGAGCAATACCACCACCTTTCCAAAGTCCATCCATTGCACGTTGCTGTCTACCCAATGAGAGCTTTGCAACAATAGCATCATGATCAAATTCTGCAAATATCGACAGAATAGAAATCAATATTCCATAAGTTTGCTTGCTACGGGAATCTATATTATCCTTTACCGCAAAAAAATCGCAATGGCATTTTTCACACTGTTCTTTTAAGAACTTTAGTATAATCATTTGCGTTCTTCCAATACGGTCAAGACTATAAGTTATAACAAACTTGACTCGACCCAAATTCATTAAACGATTCATTTCCTGAAATGCTGGTCTATCTATATTCATACCAGTATAGCCATCATCAACAAATATAACTGGATTAGGAATATTAAAAGCCTGAACATATTTCCTTATAGCATCAAACTGAAAGTCCAAACCATATCCTTCTTGTGCTTGCATATCTGTAGAAACTCTTAAATAGAGTGCTGTAATATTTGTTAAATCTTCCGATATACTATCATAAACAGGAAAGCAAAATTTTATATTCTTGCTCTTCTCTTTCAAAATTATATCACCTCGCTTACAGATTAATTCCCTTCTTGTTTTTTCTGAATTTCAGCCATCTTATTGTAATAAACCTCATTTACTAAATTTACGACATATTCGCTTACACAAATATAATTTTTATAATCTTCTTTTTTAAGTTTTTTATCCCCCATATATACAGTTACGGTCAAATTTAATCCTCCTATTTTTGGTAATTATTTCTCACCTTACTGTTTGAATATTTGCCATAATAATTAAATTTTAATCATTTAACCAATTTGGGTGATAAAAAAAGGATCATTGAGAAATTCCAATGCGCTCCTTATCCATTCAGTAAGGTTTTACGTTTCAATAAGAAACGCATTGAAATTAAAATCTCAAAATCCAATTTTAAGATTATTTATTTAGTTGTCAATGCGATCACTTTCTATTGTATCGTTTTTATTTTCTTTCATAAGTGAAAATGCTTTACGCAAGAAATCAGCTTTAGTCATCCCCTCTTCCTCAATATACTGACATAATTCATCGTATTCTTGCCGAGGTAACATCGTCTGAAAATTTCCGTTTTCAGCTCTGCGCTTTACTCTGTTTTTTTCTTCATACCTGCGGCGGGCTTCCCGCTGTGGTGTGCTTGGTTTTTTAGGGTTCATCTCTTTTCTCCTTATCCTTGCGTTATTGCACACAGGATTAATCCTATGCCATCCATTATTAAATGCCCTATCAGCATTGCGCCTGCGAATATAAATCCGCCAACTACTATGAGTGTTCCGACTACTTTTCTCAATACTTTCATATCGCTACCTCTTACACATAAACAAGTTCGTTAAGGATTTCTTCTTCGATAAGCTGTTTTATCTCGCTTTCTCTGTGGAGGTCTTCCATAAAATTGCCAGTACGCTTGTACCTTTCGTCTTTAGACAGTTTTGCATACATAGTTTCATATATTTCATCCGCTTGCCTGTCTATCCCGTGCAAGTATTCAGGATAATCCTTGCCGAGTGCGGCAACCTTCTCCCACCTGTTTTCTTCAAGATAAATCTTTGCTAAAGTTCCGTACTTGCCGTAAACGTGCTTTATAGGTTTCACATTTTCACGGAGAAACTTTATTTCTTCCACCGTTAAGCCTTCTCCGCACTCTTCTTTTGCTTTGATTTCTTCCAAGTTCATATGTTACCTCCATTTTCTCCTTTATCGTATATACACGATAACACATTTTTTCTTGTTTGTCAAGAGTTCTCGTGAAAATTGTTTCATAAATATTTTTGCAACTAAAAAGTGCCACCAACGGCGACACTTTTTCTGTTTTATTTAATTGTCAGTTTCGCCTTCATTTCTATCCTTATCGGATAGTTGAGTTGAAATATCCCTGCCGCCATACATTATTCGTAATACATGTACGCTCTGTGTTTGTTCTACAGGCAGATAGAAAATAAGATAATTATCTACTGGAAAATATCGCATACCTTGACTTTTCCAAGGTTCGTCGTTATAAACACTATGTCTATAAGGCAATTCCTCCAAACCTTGGATGCTTGACATTATTCTGCCAGCTTGCTTTCTTGCTGTTTCAGGAACAGACAAGTTATTGGATATATACTCTGTTATATTCCTTAAGTCAATTCTCGCTTCAGGCGTATAAATTACTTTAAAACTCATACACCATAATCCTTACGCATTTCTGTAGCTATATCTTCAGCAGAATAGCCTCTACCTTCTTTTACTGACTGCATACTTTTTCCTATTTCCGCATCAAATTGCTCTTTAGAGAGTGAACCATAAGAAAGAGGTATATTAGACGGCAACTTCATTTCAAAAGGAATTCCCCTTTGAATTACCACCTGATTTAAAAACATACTCACCGCATTAGACATAGGAATGCCAAGTTGATTAAGTATTGTCTCCGCCTGTTCTTTTACTTCTGGTTCTACTCTTGCAAATACATTAGATGTCCGTGCCATATCATCACCTCCTGCTTATATTATAAGCTATTAGATTGCGAATTGCAAGCTATTAGCTTATATTTTATCAAAATTTCATAATTATCTACTACGCAATAGAAAAAGTAGCACCTAAGTTACCAAAACGGCGATTCCATATGCAAGAAGTGGTGCAGCAACAAGAATTACAGCTATTGCAATTAATCCTATAATGTAGTTTGCTACCATTTTACGGGCTTTCTGCTTATCTTCATTCTTTGTGGCTATTGCAAAGAACACTCCCATTACTATACTCCACACGCCGACTGTAGCGAGTAGCAACCACCAGATATAATCACTGTATAGTTCAAACAAATATTCCACATAGCTTGCAACGTACTCTACCTGATTACCTAAATCTTCTGTATAACTATCTCCACAATCATCACATTGATATGTTCGGATAGTATCTCCGTCATTGTTTTCTACGTTAGTAATTACATAATTATGTCCCGTAGCAGGTATCTCCACGTCATACTCATAGCCGCAATTATCACAACAATAATGCCGCAGTCCCGTTTCCGTACAGGTAGCAGACCTTATTACAGTTATTGTATAACTGTGTTCCGCCGGCAGAGAGATTTCTGACGAATAGGTATCACCGCAGTTCACGCAAGTGTATTCCATATAACCGCCTTCTGTACAGGTAGGCGCAACGTAAACCGACTGATAACTATGAGCTATTGTCTCTGTATAATCATCATAGTATGTATCACCGCAAATAACGCAGTGGTAAATAGTATAACCCTGTTCTGTACATGTGGGATCAACTACTGTTGTTTCATAGGTATGTCCCTTTGCTTCTGTATAATCAGCTTTATATGAATATCCGCATTTTGTGCAGGTGTAAGTTGTATACCCTTGCTCTGTACATGTAGCCGCCGTTGAAGTTGTTATGTAGGTATGAGCCGCCTTATCCGTATAATTACCTTTATAAGTTTCACCGCATTGAGAACACCTATAGATTGTGTAGCCTTGCGAAGTGCAGGTTGGTTCTACCACTTGATACTCTTCATAATAATGTTCTATGGTGTAACTATATGTTTTACTACCAGTTGTTGGACTTGTTAAAACGATAGTATGCGTACCTTCATCTGTTATCCAAGTACCCGAAGTATAACTTTTACCGTCTAACGTTGCCGTCCATAAGCTGTTTGTCCAATAAAAAAACACTGTATTATTCGTATCCGACTTAACAAATGAACCGCTTGCTGCTGTAGTACTTAATGTTACAACATATTCGCTACTCTTATTTCCTGCTGTATCGACAGCATAGAAATAATAGTCATCGTCTCCCGCCGTACTGCTTACCGTATAAGAAGTTGAACTTGCCTTTGTAAAGCTACCGCTGCTACCTTTCCTGTAATACAACGTTGTAGCAGAACCGCTTACATCGCTTGCAGATACCGTAAAATTTGTTCCCGTTGCCGAGCCGAATGTTCCGCCCGACACAGAAAGCGTTGGCGCAGTATTATCATAATAAACATAGTAAGTAGACGACTGATTCCCTGCATTATCTATCGCATAGAAACTATACAATCCGTTTGCGCTTCCGCTTTGCACTGTTTTAGATGAGCCGCCTACTGAATTGTATGACGAGCTGTTAGGCTCTTTCATATAAATGCTTGACACTCCGCTACCGCCGCTATCTGTCGCCGTAACTGTAAAAGCACTGTTCGTATATTTTCCAGTAGTACTTATTGACGCACCGCTTATCGTAGGTGCTGTCTTATCCACATAAAATGAAAATGTAACTGTATCTGTTTCTTTTTTGTTATTGCCAGACTGCTTATGTTGTACATAACTGTTTATGGTTAAAGTATAATAGCCTGTACCCATTGAAGGTAAACTATATGTTACCGCTTTAGTAGAACTGCTATTGTTTGAGTAATCTGTAGTATCTGAAAAAGTTGCATCACCCGAAAGTGTAACTCCTTCTATTCCATAATACGAATAGTATCTTGTATTACCAGTTTTAACCCTTATAGTTATCTGTAAATTCGACGGCGAAAAGCCGAATATTACACCATCTGAAACCACTGTTGCCGTAGATGCTGACGAATCGCTATACAAATACGCAGTAGATATTCCTGTGCCTGAAATATTCAGCCAATACAAATATGACGTACTTGTTACTGTTTCCGCACTTGCGCTTAAAACGCCACTGCTAAATATTCCAAAGAAAGCGGCAACAGCCGCAATAACCGCAAACAGAATAATCACTAAATAATTTCTTTTTGTCTTTATCATCCTTCCTCCTTTTCGTATTGTTCCGCCGTCCGTTCATCGAACAGACTCTTTACATATTTGCCAGCCTTTATGTTTACACAGTTGCGTAATTCAGTACTGCCTATAAAAAATGCTTGTCCCGTAACGGCTGATATAATTCTTCTCTGCTCTTCACTGTTAAAGCTGTCGCCTGCCTGGTAAATATCCAAAAGGTCTTTAACGTCAGGCGCGGACAGTTTAAATATAAATGTATATTGGCTATTCTTTAAGATTGTTGAAGTCTTTGACCGCAATTCCTCGTTTGCGTTCCAGTCCGCTATGTTCTGTGTCGCGGGAATAAACGCGCCGTTGTACTTTCTTATTCGCTTGTTCATTGAATAGAAAAAGTCAAGTGCTATAGGATATTTCGCGTCGATGAATAAATGGGCTTCGTCTACAATAATCATTGTCCTTAAATTCCTGCCGTGCTTATTAAGTTCTCGTGCGTTAATGACCTCTTGTTCTATATACCTGAATACCAAAAGCATCTGTGCGTTAGCCACAATATTGTTCTTATTAGCGAATAAACTTTGGAAGTTAAAGTCAATAAGATTAGCGTCTGCGTGTAGTGTAGACGGCGCATTCCATATATCCGAATACCTGCCGTTTACAAATTTTTGTAAGTACAGTTCCGCCGAACGCATATCCCTTAAAGTCAGGCTGTCCATTTCGCTCTTGTCTTTACTCTGCAATGTTTCCAACAAATCGGAGAACACAGGGAAGTAATCCGCGGGGAAGTTAGAACAGTCTGTCTTTTCCGTTATGCCCATTCTCTCATAAGTTTCCACGACAAGGTTATTTATAAGCTCTATTACGTCATTGCTCGCGCCGACAAGCACTATCTTAAAAAAGCTCTCCAACATTTTAAGGTGTGTGTTGAAAGTTACCACGCTATCTGCGGGAGTGCCGTCTTCAGACAGTATCTTATAAATATGGAAAGGATTTATTCTGCCCTCCCTTGCGTTGCCGACATCTATTACATTGCCCGATAAGTTATGTGTTAAAGAAACATACTCGCTTTCGGGGTCTAATATAATTACCCTTGTATCATTACTCCATTCATTAGCTATGAGCGTCTTCATAAAATACGACTTGCCGCTACCAGACTTGCCTATAATCATAGCGTTACTATTCTGATACAAATTTCCCCTTTTCCATAAATTAAATATGAACGGGTAGCCGTTATTCTTATTCTCGCCGAGCATAATGCCGCCATCGTCCATTACAAAAGTTCTTACAAACGGGAACGCCGCCGCAAGCGTGGTACTGTTGATACCGCGCTGGTAGTTCTTTAAAGTGCAGGCGGGCGAAACACACGAAGTTTTAAAGCCTTCTATCTGTAATCCATAGAGTGTGGACACCTTAAAATTGTCCGTCATAATCTGCCGCCTTACTTCTTTTTTGAAGTTAGGTTTATCAAGGTAGTTATAGGCGGTTATAGTCAAGGTTACGTCAATAAGCACTTCATTTTCCCTTTGCAGACTGTCTAAAAGCGTTTCCATAGTTTCCCTATGCGTTTCTGCACTGTTGGCTTCGCTTGCCTTTTCACTCATAATGCTCTTTGTTTCCATATCCGAGATGCACTTGTCTATCCTTTTTATAGCCTTAAACTTGTCTACGGGGTTAAAGTGCATTACAACCTTTGTATTGGGAATATTAAACAGTTCCGCACCCCAGGCGTTCTTAACACGCAACGGGTAATCTGCCACGGCGAACACCGCCGCCGAAACGCCGTCCGCTTTGTAACCATTAGACATAAACATTACTTCTTTAGGCTTTATCCATTCTATTAAATCTTCATCCGCTATTTCCTTTACTTCCCTCTCGTCAAAATTACGGGAAAAACTGTACTTCAGAAACACTGCTGTTTCCTTACGGGATAACAGTTTAGTATCAAGCCCGCACTTGGATATTTCACTTGCAATATTTACCGCCGTGTTTTCAAGTTCGGTTTCGTTTCTGCCGTAAACTACTATGTAATAGTCTGACAAATACTGCTTACGTATATTGTTGAGTTTGTCTATGCCGTCTATCCTTTCGCGCAGAATATTTTGCTTCACCGTGCGGGTTTCACTTTCTTCATCGCTGTCTGTTTCAGTCAGTTTTTCAAATAATTGACCCGCATATATGTCTAAATTAACAGGTCTGTCTATTTTGACGAGATCCGCGCTCTGCGTTAAATCCAACTGCTTTAAAGCGTTAGCAAAATAACGAATATCCGTGTCCTGCTGAACTCCGTCCTCTATGCCGAAATTCTTTTGCCCTACCTTTATTACTCTGCCGAAACCGCCGCCGTTGTAAACTATAAGCCCGTTATCTTTTATATCCTTCAGATTTACTAACGTGTTCACATTTTCCTTCGCCGTGCCGCCTTTCGTGTATTTCTTCTTTGCGAACAGGAATTTTACATTCTCAAAAATCATCGTATAAAGTATTCCGTCCTGCGTGGGCATAAGCATTACCACAGTAATAATTCCAAGCAGTACTGCCATTACCCAGTTACCCGAAGTTATGAATATAAAGATAAGAGCAAACAGTACCAAAGCAACTATTATATCCGCCATAGAGTAACACTTCCATACAGTGTTCTTTACTTTTGTCTTTTTAGGTATTATTCTCATTCTGTACCTCCCGTATCTGTGCTTTCCGTACTTTCTGTTGTTTCCGTGCTTTCAGTACTGCCTGCACTGCCGCCGCTTTCGTCAGTATATGTATTATCATCGCCGTCACTGCTATCGCCGCCGTTCTTCTTTCTATGTACTGCTTTTGAACCAAGATGTACTGCACCCTTTACGCCTTTAAAAGCGAGACCTACTGTTGCGCCTCCTACAATTCTGCCGCCGTAATATGCACTGCGTAAGAAACCTCCGCCGGCGTGCATATCGTCTGCCTGTCCGAATAGTCTTGCAAACATTGTCTGACCTGCGGGTATTACCATTGCACCGCCTATAATTAAAGCTATAAGGAACAATGCGTTTCCGAAACTGCCCATTCCGCTTATCTTCATATTGGTTATTATAGGCAGCAATAAAGTAAATACATTCACGGACAACACCGTACCGAACGCGAGAATTATCTTTGATACAAACATCTCGCGCCAGTTTTTAAACCTTGCGCCGTCATCCAAAGGCAAGGTTGACATAGCAACGGGCATTACTAAATAGCAATATACTATTTCAAATAATCTTTTCGCCATATTCACTACGGCTATAATCATTGCAATAGTTAAAGCGACTCCTGCTATTAATGAAGGGAAATAATAGAAAGAACTGGGATTAATCATCCCGTTATTCTTCCACGACTTGGGCCATATACCCAATGTTGTTTTGTAATCGCCAAGTATATCGCTTACAGAAACGCTGTCTATGTCAAAATCTGCCGCAGAAAAGCCGTCATTCCATTCGCCCACGCAGGCATTGAATATCGCTGTGGATAGTTTTGTACTTGTATTCAGCTTAAAAATATCCGCAACAAGCTGTAAAAGTTCATTTGCAATTAGTATTCCAAGCACTACAACAAGTAAAACAGCTATTGTACCAAGCAAGGCAAGAAAGAATTTACCTACTATTGCCGATGTATTACGCTTGCTTGTTATCATATTTTGAACAATGGCGACTATCGTAAATATACAGACAAGTCCGACAGATAGCACAAGTATGCACCAAAACACCGATGTAACGGTTGGATCGTTTACCGCCGTTTCCACGATATTGACTTCATTGCCGCCGTAATTTACGGTGCTTACACCAGATATTGCCGAAAACAAGTCTATAACGCCGTCTACAAGTTGCAGCATCCACAGGAATAATTGCATTGATAGTTCTTGTAAAAATATTATCATTTCTTAATTCCTTTTATTTGTTTTATTGTTGACATTATACTACTATAGTGGTATAATATTTAAAAAGTGAGGTTAATTACTATGATTTTGTATCACGGAAGCAAAGAGATTGTACAAAAGCCAATTTACGGCAAAGGCAAAAAGACAAATGACTATGGTTCAGGTTTTTACCTTACCCCTGAATATGAACTCGGGTGCGAATGGTCTGCATCAAGCGATATGGACGGATATGTAAATGAATACGAATTTAACGCAAACAACTTAACCGTTCTTAATCTTAACGACAAGCAGTATTCAATATTGCATTGGCTTGCTATGCTTGTACAGAACCGTAGCTTTGGTACTACTTCGTCTCTTATGCAGGAAGCTAAAGACTACCTGATAAAAAACTTTTCTATTGATAAAACGCCTTATGATTATATCGTGGGCTACCGCGCCGATGACTCTTACTTCTCCTTTGCAAGAGATTTTTTGTCAAGCACAATTTCGTTGCAGAAACTTGCAGAAGCTATGAAACTCGGCAGGCTTGGTATTCAATACGTTCTGATTTCCCAAAAAGCCTTTAAAAATATATCTTTCATTAAAGCCGACCAAGTAAACCATACTATTTATTACAGCAAAAGAATGGTACGCGATGAAAAAGCCCGCAAAGACTACATTACGACGCGAAGTAATGCCGCACAGGGCTTGTATATGCTGAATATCTTACAGGAGAACATTTCGCCCGATGATAAACGATTATACCTGTAACATTTTAAGACGGTTGCTTGCCGAATGTTTTGATTACGCCCTTACTACGCTTGAGCTTGAGCCTGAAAAATTTATTGAGATTTTCTGTAAATCTTCAATAACAAAGGAAGTTGAACACAGAAACCCCAAATATTTTTGCGGTATTGCTGGCAGTGAACTTTGTGAAATAATCCTGTCTGAAGCAAGTATATCTTTTACACCAAAGCCTTACGTTTCCATTGACAGGTCAGCTTATTACTGGTGCGGAGATTACCTTGGATATTACCAGTATCAGAAGGAGTTTTCGTTCAAGTACATTTTTTCTTTTGTGTCTGTCTCTACTCTTTTGAATATGTATCCTGTTTACCACGAAATGGATATAACAAATTTTGTAGAAGAATTAGACAGACTTAATAAAAAAGCACCTTCACGGTTAAGCCTTTTAAGGCAACAAGCACATTTAAGCCAGTCTGAACTTGCCATTGCTTCACAAATTTCTATCAGAACGATACAGGCTTACGAACAAAAATCTAAAGATATAAACAAAGCCGAAGCTGCAACAGTTTTGAAATTAGCCCGTGTTTTAAGTTGCACCGTACCTGACCTTTTAGAGCAATAATTTCATAGTAATTTTTATAATTGGGCGGCACATATGTGCCGCCCAACCACACTTTTTACTTTATTCTTTTGCTATAGAGATTAACCTACCCATGCAGATAAACCTTCTATAAGCAAAGGCGCACCCATAGCCACGACGAAGATAATTATAATGCCGATGATGAGGTTCTTCACCATGTCGCGCGCATTGATTTTCTCTTCATTTTTGTGCGCAATAGCAATTTTTATGCCTATGTATGCACCCCAAATAACTACGACTACAGCCAAAGCCATCACTATGTAGACCCAAAAGCTGTCCATTAAGTCGCTTAATTTTGACACGATAGATGAAAGGCTACCGTCTAAAGTTGTTGCTGTTTCTGCTAATAAATTCATAAATTCTTAATTCCCCCTTTAATTTTTATCGTTTTCTTCTTTGTTTTTCTTGCCCTTTTTGTTAAAAATCACAAGTGCCGTAATACCGCCTGCAAGCACTACAAGGAACACCACAAGCATTACTATGAACGTACCGTTGGAGCTTTCTTCCGTATCTTCGTCCCCGTCATTAGTCGTTCCGTTTTCATCTTCGCTGTCGGTACTGTCTTGAGTATCGCCAGACTGCTGTTCGTCGCCGTCTGTTACAGGTTCGTCCACCGCAGGTTCGTCTGTATCGGGTTCTTCTTCGGCGGGGTCTTCTGTAACAGGCTCGTCCGTATCAGGCGTTTCCGCCGTTTCTTCTGAAATCGTAAACAATGCAAGCGCTTCACCTTCGGAAATTACTTCCAAAGTAAAACCACCCGTAAGCACTGAAAAATCTACCACCCCGTTTTCATCGGGTACAAGATAAATGGTTGTACCGCTGCTGCTTGTGAAAGCTACCTTTAAAGCTGATGCGCCGTCATAACCGTCCTCTGAACATACGTAGCTTAAAGTAAGCGTTTTGCTTTCTGTGTCCAAATCGGTGTACAGATAATAAGTATGCGTATGCTCGGTTTCCCCCTGTTCCCCGTCGTCTTCGCTGGGTGTTTCAGGCTCAACTACAGGCTCGTCCGTACTGCCACTATCCATTTTTTCGCTCGCCGTTATACTTCCTATGGTAAAAGCACCCAATACTGTACCGTCGCTACCTACAAGGTTAGCCGTGTAATATCCAGTTGCCAACGCTGAATAATCTGCCGTACCGTTTTCAAAAGTAAGCGCTGTTATCTCGCCGCTCTCATCCGTAAACAGTAATGTCAGCTCGTCCGTACCGTCTTCGCCGCAGTCGCAGTAATACTTTACCGTAACCAGCTTGTTTGCCCTGTCTACAGAAATGCCTTTTAATGAATAGCTATGCCCCGTTGCTTCGGTAATATTGTCAATGTAACTTATACCGCAAGTTTCGCAAACATATTCCGTATAACCGCCCTCTGTACAAGTCGGCTCGGTAACGTTTGCCGTATAACTATGCCCAGTCGCCTGAACATAATTACCTATATAACTATCTCCGCAGCTATCGCAGACATAAACGGTATAGCCGTCATCCTCGCAGGTAGCGTCTATTTCATATTCCGTATAGCTATGTCCCGTTGCGTTTGTGTAGTCTGAAATATAGCTGTCCCCGCAAATAGTGCAAGTATAAACGGTGTACCCTTGTTCCGTGCAGGTAGGCGCAACCATTTCGCCTATGTAGTCGTGGATATAACCGCTGTCAGAACTTGTAGAAAAGTCCGTAAGGTAGATATACCCGCAAGAAGTACAGGTATGTTTTGTATAACCCATCTCCGTTTCAGTAGGCGCTATAACTTCGTCAATGAAAGTGTGTCCCGTAGGTGCGATATAATCTGTTACATACCTGTCGCCGCAGTTTTCACAGACGTGTTCCGTATAACCATACGAAACGCAGGTTGGCGCAACTATCGTATCTATATAGCTATGCCCCGTTGCTTCCACCACGTCGCCTATATGCGTTTCACCGCAGACATCGCATATGTAAGTTGTGTAGCCGTCCGTGGTACAGGTAGCATCCGTAACTTCTACCGTGTATGTATGCCCGTTCGCGTCTATATAGTTATCTCTGTAACTATCTCCGCAAGTTAGGCATATATGTTCTGTGTACCCGACTTCCGTACAGGTAGGGTCTACCACAACTTCTGAATAATTGTGTCCCGTCGCATCTACATAATTATCTGTATATTGGTAGCCGCACACCGTACACACATAGGTTGTAAATCCTTTTGTTGTACACGTAGGCTCTACCGTTACAGATGAAAACGTATGCCCTGTTGCTTCAGTGAAGTCATCCGTATAGCTGTCGCCGCATATAGAACAGGTATATTCTGTGTACCCGCTCTCCGTACAGGTAGCATCATGCACCACTCTTTCGTATTCGTGTTCGCAGTTTTCTTCCGCTGATGCAGAAGCCGCACCCGTACTGAAAACCATTGTTACCGCCGTTACCGCTAACAGCAGAAACGGCAAAATTTTAGTTTTTGTCTTTGTTTTCAATTTGTCCTCCTCTCTTTTTTTAAATTGACTTTTGTAAGTCCAATATTTTTAATAATCTCTCCGAGATAGCATCTGCCGCCTTTTGAATCTTGCCCGCTGTAGTCATATCGTATTCTTCCATACGTGCATACAGCAGCGTTGTCTTATTCTCAAACCTTGCCGCACGTAATGCTTTTACGTCTTTTCCGTCTAACACCTTCTCTATTCCTTCCAAGGCTAAATCAATTTCAGCTTTCAGGTCATCCCATTGCGCGTCAAGATTAACAAGCCTTTCTTCTTCAATTTTCTTCTCGGCTTCAACCTGTTCTCTCTCTGCCTGTTCAAATTTCGCCATCTGCTTGTCCGCTTCGCTTTCGCCAGGTTTCATATGAATATCAAAGACGTAATCCTTTTTCTTGAAAAGCCTTGCTTCCCTTTTACCTATATCCGCTTTGCCCTCTTTGAAATAGACTTTCTTCAGTTCATATGACGGTGTAAACCTTGTCCATAACGGCTCATAGCCCCTGACCGAAACAACGGCGTCTCCCTTTTCGTTACCGTTTAATCTCTCTAACATTCCAACCGTTATAAGCGGCTGGTTGCTTGCGCCCGTGTTACTGCTTGCAGGTGTATCCGCATTGGTGTTGACAGAAAAATGTTTAATCTTCTTTTGCCCGCACAGTTCTGAAAACTCCTTCCTCGTCTCGGAATCGTCGCTGCCAATGAATATTTTTACATTGCTTTAAGTACCATGGGGAGAATTTTTTGTTTTTATGGTTGACGGTACAGCTT
>JAJPXK010000155.1 GCA_021205485.1 Clostridia bacterium
TAAAGGTCATCCCATACGGCAATAAGGTCAAGTTCAATACTCGGTTTAGTCCCATGGAGCATATACTCGCATATGCCCGTAACTATTGTGTCTACCGTTTCGTTGTTCTCGTCCTTTATGGCGTCCCAGTAGACCTTATAAAATGTAAATTGTTCTTCTTTCATCTTTCCTCCTTCAGTTTATAGATTTATTTACTTTGCGGACGGTTTAAAGGCTTGTCCGCGCCGCCTTAAATTAAATCATAGTCATCACCACCTTTTGCATAGTAAAGCCTGCGGCTATTGCCGCAGGCTCATTATATTTGTTCTATTAAGTTTTATGGTAAATAATGAGCGTTATATCCTTACATATATCAAGCGGATATAACGCCCGAAATATTCCATTTTTATAAAAATATTTTTATAATTTTTATCACTCTCCCTTAACGACGATTAGCGAAATCTAAAACCGCTGTTTTTGCCACAGTGAATTTTGTGCTGGTTTTGAGCGTTTTTTGCTCAAAACGTAACATTTAAGGGTGTTTTCTTAAAATATCTATTCAATGTTATAAAAGCGGCTAAAATTGTAATTCTCATTTTTTCGCCTTTTTTTGTAAATTTTCGCTATAATATAGGGATGCAACCTCTCCTAATTAAAAGCAACGGCAACACCGATTTTATGCACACTTTTATAAAGTTTTTTATTTTTGTGCAATTTTACCAATACGCTTGCTGTGGATAAAGCCCCCTGTTTATTACCGCTAAACTCACCCGAAAATTTCATCTACGATGTAACTTTTTTTATAAAAGGCATAATAAAGCCGCTGACTAAAAATCAACGGCTTTACGTAATCATTATTAAATTACTAATTTATCATCGATGTGGATATTATCAACGTATTATAACAAGCATCAATATTTTTATTTATAAATACTTAATGCCCGTAATATATCGGATAATAAATTTTTATTCTCTCTGTAATCACTTGGAGTCTTACTTACTGAAAACCAATATCGCTTGTCTTTTACAAATACAAGTTTATAATGATTGCTCTCACTTACAACATCAAAGCCAAGTTCCTTCAATTCATCAAAATCCCTTTCTGTAAGATTCTCTCCGTTAAGTATATTTCTTAATCTTTCTTCTATTATTTTTCCATTACCGATTAAAGGATTAGCCGCAATAATTGCATCCAGCAATTCTTTAGAACGACTGTCTTCATTATAGCTACGCAATGCCTTATTCAATGCAGTAACAACCAAATCATATTGTTCACCATCAAATATTTCTTCCGTCGGAACTTTAGTCAGAAGTTTATTATGTATATCACTGCTATCCAATACACTTTTTAAATTCTCAATCTGAATACGGAGATTTCTGTTCTCTTCAGTAAGTTTGGATATTTTTTGTTTTGCCGTTTTCAGTTGATTTTCAAGCGTATCATTTATATCAAAGACTTCATCAATAAACTCTCTGTTTTTTTGTGATTCTTCTGCAATTTTTTTATTATATAAATCATTCCACGTAGGGGCTGTCCGATCCACCTGCGCCATAACCGCATTGGTAACTGTTGCTAATATATCTTTTGTGATACTGTTCCATTTTGTACCATTCGGATCACTATATTTTCTTCCGCTCCCCGGCGATGAAAAATAAACACCTATTACTCCATTATACGGATTACGGGCATTTGTAATCTCCTTTAATTCTGCTGTTACTTCTTCCCATCCTTCCTTAATAACATATGCCATACCCGCAAGCCGTCTTGCAATATCTTCAGGATCAACTATGTAGCCTGCACTATTAAATATGCGGGATAAAAATATAACAGGCATTTCTCCCGCATACTCGCCATTTATAGCAGAAACTACAATCTTCTTACATTTATCATTCCATTCTAACGGTTTATCAGTTATAGGTAATTCTTTTTCCTTCAGCTTCCCGCTATTCACAAAATAAAGAACTACCCTGCTTCTTATTTCGGGGATTTTATCAAAATGTGTTACATCACCTGAACAATCCACATGCAAATAAACAATATTATTCTTATTATTTTTTGACAATATAATATCTGTCGTCCATAATTGTGAATAATATAAATGAGTAAAACGACATAAACTATATGTTATATCCTGTTCCGAAAAAACAAAACTTTCTATTGAACAATGATCACCATTTATAGTTATTGATGATTTATTATCTGTCCTTTCCAGCAAACTGCCGATATTTGCACACGGACCGCTATCCTTCAGCCAGCTGACAATAATATTATAAAAACATTCTTCATCGAATGTTTCACACATATCCAATTTTACTGAAAAGCATTTCATAACAGCATTTACCCGTTTATTTTAAATTATATTGCCGACTTTTTTATTTCATTTACTAAATCATCAAGCGTTCTTTCTTTTTCGTTTTTTAACTGACATTCCCAGACAGTAATTACTATCCAGCCAAGCTCTTCAAGTTGATTCTGTATTTTTTCATCTCTTTGCTTGTTTGCCATCAGTTTTTCTTTCCAGAATTCTGCATTACTTTGTGGCCACACAAAATATCTGCAGTTGTGCATATGCCAGAAACAACCGTTTATAAAAATAACTGTGTTATATTTTTTTAAAACAATATCGGGAGTTCCGGGTAACTTTTTAACATTCCGTCTGTATCGGAATCCTTTTGAAAACAAGTACTTTGCTACAATTTCTTCGGGTTTGGTTTTTTTGCCCTTTATGCAAGACATATTGTAGCTTCTTGTTTGTTTGCTTTGCACGTCCATTCTTTTTATGATATTTCTTCAATTTTATAAAACTGAAAGAAAAAGCCCTCTAACATCTTCAAGGGAATTGAATTCCCTGCCATCCTTATAATTTTATCTCTTGGAAACAAACAACTTTTAACACGCTGCTCGGGATTATTGGCTATTATATTTTCGTAATCTTTGTCTTCAAACCCCATAAACAACAAACATTCACGCGGAGTAAGGTATCTGAATTTTCCACGACCTTCAATACCGCAATCAAAATAAATGTTGCCTGAATTAGGATTTCTGTCCTGCTTTGTTGTAATTGTTCTTATAAACGGATCATCGGTTATATTACCCTTTTCGTTTACAATTACAGGATTATCATCCCATATTTTACGGCGCGATGGAGTATCATTTGGCGTACATTCCACTGCTTCCTTCCATAGTTTTGAATTTATATCATACGATATACGCAAAAGGTCTTTAACCGTTTTCTTTTCGTAATATTTGGATTCCCTGTATTCCTTTATCAACACTTCTTCCGTATCACCGAGATGATCAAAAAATTCCTGTATCGCCTTTTTATACGAATCATTGTCACCTACATAAACACTTATCATCAGAAGTCTTGGTCTGTTCTGAGGTATCCCATAATTTCTTGCGTTGACAGGAATATATTTGCTGATATACTTCAGGTTTTCAAGTTGCCCGATCCATTCTTTGAAATTGTTAAAATGTCTTTCCGATAAAAGAGTCGGGACATTCTCCATCACAAGGTATCTTGGCAATTTTTTACCAGCTTCCTGCATTTCACTTAAAATTCGGCCTACTTCCCAAAGTAAACTTGACCTGCTACCGGAATTTTTATCTATACCCTTATTATATCCGTGAAAAGCTCCGACATTTGATAAGTCCTGACAAGGAAATGAATATGTCATAATATCAGTATCATCAGGCATATCAACGCCGTTCACTTCGCTGATATTAACAAGATTATTATTTCTTCTGATAGCAGATAAAATTCTTTTAAGAACTTCGTGACTGTATGTTTTCAATACAGAAAAAGGCATTGCCTCTTTACCGTTGTTACTTATGGTATATTTCCTAAGGACATCAAGTATTTCGTCTTTACTCATACTATCCACTTCAGGAAGGTTTCTTGTGCCGCTATGTATTGCATCATATGCAATGAATGCGTGCATATCCCATTCACAAGTAGCTTGTACAGTATAATGTATGTCAATATTTTTTAATGCCCGTACCTGACTGCCGATGCCGCTGAATAGTTCAACAACATTATAATTTTTTTTCATATTATACTTTTATCCCGAGTGACTCAAGTTTATCCTTTATTTCAAATATAGTTTTTGCCATAGTCATTGTTTTTGCGGGTACTTTTCCCGCCGCAGAACAAGGAATCTGCCCTTTCTCTGCGAATGAAATAGCCTGCAATAACCAAGTCTGGTCAGTATAACCAAGAGCAGAATGAATCTTTGCTTCTTCCAAAAGCCTTTTCCAGTAATCTGCACCAAGATTGATTATTTCCATAACATACTTAAGGTCACTTTTGTCTTTTTCTTCACGTTTTACAGAAGTTTCCTGCTCTTTCATAAGACTTTCCGGCATAAGCTCATTGATAAACTTTTCTGAAAGATGATAATTAACCTTATCCCGATAACGTTCCCATGTATCAAGTCTTTTACAGTATTCTGTAACAATAACGCCATTGCTGTCACATATAAAATCGTTTGTCATCTTGGTTACAATTTCTATTTCGTGCATAAATGCTGCCGACAACCCTTGCCTGTTCCATATAAGATCCCAGTTCAAAGTAAAACCTCCTGGAATACAGCTTATAATTTTAGCAATGGTATACGGAACAATATCAAGTTTGTAACCACCAGCTTTATACCAGAATCCTGTATGTTTTTTTACACTGTCTTTATTGGTTTCAAGATATTCATCAACAGTGCGGTAAATTATAGCAGAACATACGCATTTTTTGAAATAGAACTCATTAAATACACTTTTATCTGATTTATAACTCTGCGATACCAGTGTATTAAATTCTTTTATAACGAAGTTCTTACCTTTTGCTACTATATGCGGTTTCTGGCTTATTGCAGTAAGATACATACCAAGTTGCTCTTTCGTTATAACCTGTGATTTAGGAAACCTTGCAGCAAAGCGTTTTTTGTCATTAGCACCGACAAGTTTGAACTGTTCCTGTAAATATCTCTTTCGCGAACGTTCATAATACCACCCGGTCGGTACGGAAAATTTAACAGCAGGTGCAAGCACTTTCTTTGATGTTTTTTCCATCCATATATGAAAAGGATCATTTGAAAATAAATCAGCTGCCGTTACTTTATTTTGACTATTGGCATATTTGGCAATATTCTGTACCATTTCATCATAAAAACGAACGCCCTCATCATTCTCCGTTTCCCTGTCATCTATTACGGTAAGTTTCATAGGAACGAATATACCCGATAAATCAGTATTCGTTTTTTTCAGGACTGCTTCCGCCAGAGACGCTGTAGTCTGTCCGCCGTTTATTATCTGAAGATCAACTATTTTCGTGATATATAATTGTCCGTCTTTTTCTTCTGTTTCAACATCCGCCGCTGTAGTTGCTATACCGTTATTATAAGTAAAAAATTTATCAGGCTCGTTATTGATTGTCCTTCTTATTCCGCTGTTTACGCTTTTTGAGCCACTGGTTCCAAGGAAAGCACGGACGTTTCCTTCAAGTACTTTACTGCCATGTTCGATATAAATAGAAGCAAGCGTCTTGCCTGGAATTATCGCAATGTATGCTTCATAACCCAAATTATCACCGATATTACCTTTAATACAAGGCAAACCTTCGCTATCAAAGTTATTTACAAAATCAATTACAATAGGATCACTGCTGAATGATTTTTCCTTCTCGAAAAATCTTTCCAGATGCCACAGGTTTATTTCAAGTGGTTTTCCGTTAAAGTCTGTCTTTTTTATTTTCTTATTGGATTTTACGACCTTGCTTGCGCCCTTTGTCTTTTTTATTTTTGTTTCAAGCAAATTACGGTCAAGCAAATCGGTTGAAAGATCTTTATTTGTAAGGATAAACATCTTTATCTTCAAAATCTGTTGCGGGTCATCATTTATAGCATTCACTCTGTATTTTATAAGTTTAGCTACTTTGAGAATATCATCCGAATCATCAAAATAATCCCCTATATTTCCATTGCAGACTTCATCAAGAAAATAGTACATTCTCCAATAAAGCTCATCAACACGGCTCATTGTAAGATTATCCGTATCATAAGTATCCTGAAAATCACTTATGAACAAATCAATGCTGTGGTCAGTTTCATCAAAACTATACCCGTCCACACGCATAATACGCTGCCCTGAACAACGTTTATCACCTACACCGAGCTTTTGAGAATCCTGTATTTCATCATAATCTTCAAGCATACCAAGTGTCCGTGACAGAAATTCATCTTCCGTATCCGAACCATTTATAGCAGAATCTGCCCTTAATTCATCCAGAAAGTCTCTTTTGTATTTCTGATAGCTATCCATAGTTAATCCTCTTCTCTTATAATGTAAGGCATTATTTCAGATAAAGAAATATCATAATTCGCCTTTACTATTGCAACAGGCACATCATTTGCAACAAGTCTGGGAAATCCATCTGTCACCTTATATCTTACCATATTGCTGATCTCAAAAACAAAGTTATCATAATAATCATTATACTCATAACCCTGTAACGCAACTTTTGAAAGAAAAGCATCCTTTTCTTCAGATGACGAAAACAATTTCACAGTTTCAATTATAATTTTATTGAGAGACACACCATTATAAGCAGGACTCATTTTTTCCATAGAAAATATAACAAGTTCTCCGTCCGTCTCACTGTCGAGTTGCTCAAGAGAAGAAATCCTGACTTCATTTTTTCCGCGACTTATGGCTTTCACTTCATACCATATGTCTTTATAAGAAAAATCCTTGTGTGTTAATTCCTGTCCGCTCCAGCTTTTTAATGCAACTGAAATACCGTATTTATCCGCAAGGTATCCGCGTAAAAACAATATCTCACCAATGAGTCCCATTATCTCTGGCTCGGTAAGAAAGGTATTTTTTGACAGTACAAACATTTTCTTCCATTGAAAAAAACGATTTGTAATTGCTTTATAGCCGTCTTTTTCTTTTTTCAGGTCTGCTGTCTGCTCTATAATATCATCGCAAAATTTATAAAACAAACCACTCATATCATCGTCTTTTAGCGAAAAACGAATCGTATTATACTCTTTTTTCTTATATTGGGAAACATCAATAGCTGATGTCCCTGTAACTTTAACAGGATCACAATTAAAACGAAGTTCTATTGCCTTCCGCCCTTTTTCGTCTAAGCCGATATGCAAATCAAGAATATGTGTACTGTCCACACGCGAAAAATATCCCGGACGGGTAAATTCAGTAAACTGTTCCCTTATATCCATCACTCTTTATCTCCCACGTCCAGTTCATCCCTTTCAAACCAGTTATAAATTTTATTGGCTTTGTATCGGGTAGCATTTAATACAGTGGCATCTTCATTAAAAGGCAGACCCAAAGCAAAGCCAACGACAGGTGTTGTACCAAGCCTTTGTCTCAATTCATCGAACTGTTTTTTCTGTTGTTCATCCCCGTCATCATCTTTACCATCAACATCAAGAAAATAAACAAGCAACAAAGGTTTGCGGTCTTTTATATATCGGAACCACGTTTCGGATGAAAAACTATCTTTCTCAAATTTTTCTCCCCTTCTGGCTTCGTACTCCCTTTTAAAGGATTCTCTTGCCGTTGCAACAATATTTTCAGCGGTTCTACCATTAAAATCAATGATACCAGCAAGGCCATCATTGGGACCACCAAGTTTACCTCTCCGACCAAGACTTAACCTGTCCGTATCCCTGTCAATTATACAATTTTGTCTGCGTACTTTATATAAAATCCTGCCCGATATATCAAGTACCGAAGAATCGTCCTGCACACCTTCCATAAATGCAACATCAAACAAATCTATTGACGAATCAGTACAATTTCTAAGGAAATCTGTTATCTGCATAACATCAAATGACGAACTGAATCTTGAAATTTTTAATCTGCTTATCAGCTCTATAATACGGAATTTTGGTATATCCTGAATAATGTATCTGCCTTTACCTATACTGGGGAACTGTCTTTCAAAACTTTTTCCCGAATCCACAGATTCTTTTACCAGTTTACATACTTCATTGAAATTATTTATATGCACATCGGCATTGAAACACAGATAGGGTGTTTCTACTATTCCTCCGAAATAACTGGGATATTCATACTCATCTATCGAATTTCTCATTTTGTTATAAGCTGTTATACGAAGATCCGCAGAATTATTCCTGACTCTGATACCAAAATCTTTTGGCTTTTGCTCCAGTTCACGCATATGACTCATATCATCTTTCAATTTATCTGTTGCTTCCGCAATTTCGGCATACCAGTCAGCAGAAGTTTTATGCGTCCATATTCTGAATAAGTCTTCATAATTTTTTCTGTATCCGAACCACCTTCCCATCTGCATAAGGACGTCATAGGTACTTGTATTTCTGTAAAAATAACTTATTACAAGCCCCTCAAGTGTAAGCCCCCTTGATAATGCAAGACCACCTATGGCAATTACTCGCAATGACGCATCTTTCGGATAAACAAGTTTTTCGGAATCCCTTGAGCTGTTTACGATTTTTATCTGTATATTCTCGATAGAATCAAACATATTATCCGCGATATCTTCCCAGGAAAATTCCGTATCCAAATAATATTTTTCCCATACCCAATGTATCCGTGATAATATAGGATCCTGCAAGGACTCATCATCAGAAGATAAATTGAACTTGATAGCTCTGTATGCGTTTTTATGTATTGCTTCCACTTCTTCTTTTATATACTTCTGCACATTTATAAATCGTGAAATATTGACAAGCATTGAACGGTGTTCGTCATTATCACCACGCAAATCCCTTATAGTATTTACAATATAAAACGCATAAATAGCATCAGTAAGACTGGCAGGAAGTTCTCCCCTCCATTCTTTATTATGTTTAAAATAGAAGGGAAAACCGTCCTCTTCTTCACGCCCGGCATCCTTTATCCATATCAGCTGATTATGATACTCTCCGTCTTTTGCGAATATCTTGTTTGGTCCGATGTAATTACTTGGTACAGGCAATGAAACGATAAAATCTTCAGGGAATAAATCCTGTGTCTCCATTTTCTCGGTTGTTTCTGGATCAATAAAAACATTGGCAAACGGAGTTGCTGTAAAGCCAACGTAATTTGACACCTTGAACACACTGGCAAGTCCACGTATCAACTTATTGATTTTTGTGGGGTCTTCCTTATCTGCACTCGTATTTATAGAAGCATTATCAGCTTCATCGTCAATCATCAGCATAGGCATATTGATCTTTTTAGTTATTGGATCAGCGTTAATGTCAATCAGCCATTTTGTAAGTTTCTGTAATGTTTTTGTGTTCTTTTTAATAACAAAGACTATTGCATCTGTTGTACTCGCAAGAGAAATAACCGTTTTGTCCGTATTACCAGTGAAATCCTGTGCCCTTGATGTCATAGATATAGCACGTATCGGGAGATTGTCCAAACCCACTCCAACTCTCTTTCCGTCTTTTGATTCGGAAGACATATCTATACCAATAAAGCCCTCTTCAACACGTTCCTGCGTCTGTCGTCTGAGTGCTTCTATTGTGCCTGTAAGCAAAATAAATACTTTATATCCTGCATCCGCTGCTTTGCACATAAAACCAATATATGTAGATGTCTTTCCTGATTGCACATCACCAATAATCAGTCCCCTTTTCATAGCAGGACTTTCATATTGAGCTAACGGATCCAAAATATAATTCATCAGTTTCTGGTCAAGAGTATCCTCGCCAAGAGTACTGACTACGTTAGGACTGAAATGCTTTTCATCGATAAGATAATTTTTATATCTTGTCCAGAAAACGGGATTTATATCAGCCTTTCTGTCACTGTACCAGTTCTTTTGTTCGTAATCAGCAAGTATGCTTTGTCCCGGCATAGTATAAATCTGATATTTATACTGGATACTACGCTTCACCGAAAGAAGTTCCTCATCATTGCATTCCAATTTCAATACATCAGCAGCTTTCTGAATGTAGTTATCGACAGCACTTTCATCAAGCGATTTTTCAGTCTTGTCAACTGAAATAAACACATCTATGAATTTGACAAAATTAGATACTTTCCCTTGATCTACCATATTATTCCCCCAACAGAATTTCTTTAAGTTCAGGATATTTGTTAAAAGGCTCTGACAACAAAAGCCTGTCTATAATATCTTCTTTGTTATCACCAGTTGTCTTCAAAGCAATAGCTATAAGCACTCTTGCCTTATCTGCTATTTCCGCTTTTCTTTCATCATCAATATCTTCATTGACTTTGTTCTGCGACTTGTCTATATAAATCTGCTGATATGGTACAGAATTCTCTATTTCTTCAAGGACCATATCAATATAATTCCACGTTTCATCATCAACCTTGTCCCTTATCAGGTCAAAAATCTTTGATTCCCTGTTAATATGGTATGTAATCGTCCCCCTGTCATCATTACGATCCCAGATATAATCAATATTGTCATCTATCTTTGAAATACGACCACGATAAGTCTGTTTTCTTACAGCGACATCCATAGCATCATCAACCGCACGGTTAAGTCTCTGTCTTACAGACGAAGGAATACGGGCATTCTGCTTTTTTATATCAATACCCCATACTTCATCGAGAGTATTTGGTATATCGACTTTTATCCGAGCGTATTTTGTCAATTCATCGCGGTGTCTGCCAAACCATGTTCCCCACACTATCAGTCGCTCATTACGATATATAAAAAATCCCTGTTTTGACCGATAATTTTCAATTCCACCAGAGTTTTTCTTGTCTTCAGCTGAAAGATCCTTCTGAAAGGGTAGAATGTACGGCTGAACGGTTATCTGCCGTTCAATTCCCTCTTTATCCTTAACAGGAACAGTAAAAGATTTCCTGACAGTCGTCTTTGGATGATATTCCAGAAAAGGATCAAATCCGACAAGTGTAAAATTATTTATTTTAATTGTCAGCTTCTCCGAACCCTGTTTGTTCAGAAATCTGTGAAATATTAGCGATAAGTAGTCTGCCGTTGAATTCTGATATCCAAGCAATTCAGCATATTCATTTCCTGATGCTTCCCGTATTATGTCAAAGTCTTCCCACAAAACCACCGTACCCGAATCATATTGGTCAAGGTAATCAATAAACTTTATGTTTTTTATTTCTTCATCTGTACATTCTATTATAAGCCAATCCTGTTTTTCTTCTACGACATCAAGATCCCATATATATGCCGATATAGCATTTTCTTTTTTGCTGGCAACAGTAAGTCTGCGACACTGTGATAATGAAGCCGCCTTTAGTCCAAGACCAAAGCGACCAAGATCGTCTTCACTTCTTTTTCCACGTTTTAAGGCACTACCATATTTCATTGCGTCAAACAATTCTTCTTTGGTCATTCCTTTTCCATCATCACATATAGCTATATAAATATCAGAAGGATTTATCGGAAATTTTACATCTATGCGTTTAGCCTGAACACTTATACTGTTATCTATTATATCCGCTATGGCCGCCTCAAACGAATATCCCATAGCACGCATTGATGACATAAGCACATCTGCTGTAGGCTTATTTTCTTTATAATTTTTCATCATCCGAATCAATCCCCTCTTCAGTGAACAAATAAAATAGAAACACTAACTCATCATTTATTTTATCATAATCGGTATATGATTGCAAGTACTTTCCAACAGTAATTTTTTGTGTAAAATGTATGGTGTTAAATCTTGCTAACACCTTTCCTGCTTTTTATCGATGTTTTTTTAGTTTGATAAAGCAGAGCATCAAAAAAGGAATTGTTATAATACAATCCCTTTAACTAAATATAAAGTTGAGACTTGTCCTTATAAGTGCGTTCATTTAAAATTTTAATTTTTTATATTCTCCCTATGGCACTAATACCTTGCAATTGGCTTTTAATATATCGCCTATGTCTTTACCGTATTTTGCAGTAAGCTGTGAAAAGCTCTGTAATACGAATAAGAACCTTATACCACGTGAGCGGGCTACCGTTACCATTCCTTCTATATTGTCAAACTTCGGCAAGTTGCCGAACTCATCTAATATGAAGTAGGTGTTTCTCTTTAAAATCGCGCTGTCCGTCTGCATTTTTCTTAAATTTAAGTTAGCCTTTTCTACAAGTTCCTTGTACATCTGCGTGATGAACAGAGTTACAAACCTATGCCTTGTAAAGCGTTCATCGGGTACGATAATAAATACCGCGTTTGGCTGTTCGTCCATATTGACAATATCCAAATCGTTCTCGCTTGTAAGCGACAGTATGCCGTCGTCCGAAAGCTGCTGCATATAAGCGTTCACTTCCGACAGGTAACTTGTAAGCGTTTTATCGCTTGTTATAAGCACGGTGTTTACAAGTCCCCTTACCTTTGAAAACTCGTCCCTGCCTTCCAACAGGTATTCCCTTAAAGCGGTGGTGTCTTCCGAACAGTACTTTGTAATGTTGTGATAGACGTTGAAAAGCAGTAATTGTTTTTCTTCTATCTTGCCGTTGATACAGTCCTCGCACATTGCAAGCACAAAACCCAAAATCAGGTTTCTTGCGCCTTCTTCCCAAGTAGGCTGATCCTTGTTCTTTACGGGACAGATGGTATATACCAAGTCCATAGCGTTTTCAAATATCTCGTCCTTTAATTCCTGTATTCGTGTACGCAGTGAATCATACGAAAGGAATACCTCGCCTGCGCCCAAATACTTGCCGTCTTTAAATTCGGGATGGTTTAAATCTTTAATCATCTGTATGCGCCTTGTAAGCACGTTCATAGGATTCCACCTTTCAGATGAATACGGCTCTCTCAAATCCAATACGGATATTTTGTATCCCGCCTTTTTAAGCCCGTTTGCATGTTTTTCATACAACTCTTTTTTCGGGTCGGATATGACTGTGCTCGGCTTTGTTTTACTGTTGTATAAAACAGATATGTTCTGATCCACAAACCCTGTAGTCTTGCCGCTACCCGTAGTTCCTACAATTAAAGCGTGTAACTGGCTTGTCGTTATAACTTCAACGTCCTTGCCCTTTTTCTCCGCGCCTATAACAATGCCGTCTTTATGCTTGGGAATATCGTTGTAGTTTATCACTTCAAACTCTTTCATCTTTTTAAGCTGTTTAGTCGTAAGCCATTCGGTATCCTCCAAATCATTTTCTTTCATTGCAATATTCTGCGCGTCTATCCTGTACATCATAAGATACCCCGCCGCTACTATTCCGCTGACTACTCCGTATAGCAGCCAGTAATTGCGTTTTGAAAGTATACTGCCTATACTGTCCGAGCCTGAAAGCGCGTATATAAGCATTATCAAGACGCCAATGAATAGGAATATTCCCGCCCATAGCAGAATGTCATACTTTAGGGATTTTTTCTTGCGATGTACTACATCTTTCTTTTTCAATCTTTATAATCCCCCTGTCCTTGTTTATTTTTTCTTTCACGTTCCCGTTCTATTTCCTCCTCAATTTCCTGTAATTTGTGTGTAAAATCGCGTTCAAGTGTTTTGCTCTCATTAAAAAATGATGATAAAAAGCCATTCAGTTTTTCAGATATTTTGTTTTTGGATATTGTAAGGCTACGCTTTAAATTTTTATCATTAGAAGCATACTTTTTACCTTTCTTCCGCTCGTAGTATTCAGGTTTAATAAACTTTGCTAGACTGATAACTAAATTACCCTGCCGTTTTTTGTAGTCGGCTTCTATATCCGACACTATTTTTATAACTTTCGGATCTATCTTGAAGTGATACTTCGGGTAATTGCTTTCTATCCTTTCTGCCGATGCGTTGTTTGCCGCCACAGCAAAAGGCTGTCCGCATATGTTTTCTATTTTTTCTTTTCTTTCTTCCAATGCCTTATGAAAATTCCAGTCTGCTTTACACGCTTTTCTGTCATACTGCAACAATAGCTGTACTATCTTGTCCACCCTATCCCTGTAGGGTTCCATATTCTTGCTTCCGTATGAAAGTCTCCCCTCTGCCGGCAAGACTTTCGCAAGCGACAGAATTTCTTTTCTGATTTCGTCCGTGCTTGACATAGCAACTTTGGCTGACGTTACTTCTCTCAAAGCCTTGTATGCTTCATCGCGTGATTTTGGTAAATTGTCTTTCTCATCATCTAAAAACAAGCCGAGCCTTACTTTGAATTGGGCAATAGCTGATTTATCTATTCTGCCTTTACGCCTATATGACAGATTGCCGACTCTGTCCCTGTATTTAGCTTCTTTCTCCCAAAAGCAAAAATGCACATGGTAATGATGCGGTCTGTCTTTATGTAACGCGCACATAAGGTCTATGTTATCCTCCTTTAGCTTTGCATCCTTAAAAAACTGCGGGAATGTCTTTTTTACAAGCTCTATGCACTTTTCGGGAGTATCTATCTTATATGACTCTTCCTGGTTAAGAGATATATAGCCGTGCCAGATATTACCCTTATTGTTCTTCGCCCGCTCCTTCATTTCTGCAAGTTCATCATCCTTAATAATTCCCTTTTGGTTGAATACCGTTCGTTTGAAATAGTCATAGACAGTAAACGGGTCTTTCTTTTCTTTGCGTTCCCCTTCCTGCTTTTCTTCCGTGGTCATATACTTATAAATATTGGTATCTCCAGTCATATCAAAGAAAGCACGTTCCCTTGCGTTATCCATCCGTTGTTGTTTTGTTGCGTTCTTCGGCAAACTGTATGGCGTATACATAATATTCATTACTATTGGCTGATTGCTCATTTACACACCCTGCCTTTATCTACGCAACTTTTTTAACTCACGCATTTCATAACTTTCAAGATATTCGGGAGTGTCGCTGTACGCGCCTTGTTTATATTTTTCAGGAATTATCCGCTTACCCTCAGCAGTATCACCTATCGCATTTACAAGTTGAGACGACATTGATTTGCACATAAGTACGTTAAGGTTTATCTCTTTAAGTAGCCTAACCACGATTCCGTTAAGCATCCGCTCAGACACTTCGCCGTCGTTTACAATAAGTTCCATATTATCCTTAAGGTCATCCGATATAACAGTTTCGCCTGTAGTACCCTTTATAAGAAATGGCAAACCATAACTCAAAGCCTCGTTTATTACCGAATTTACACTCTTGTACTTCTCACTCTTTTCTACAATTTCTAATATGGTTTTCCATTTATCTTCATCTGCAATTGTTACAAAAAATCTATGACCTTTACTTGTAGGAATTGCTTTCTGTTTTGCCATTTTTTATACCTCTGCACCCGAAAGTCCCGAAGAAAAGCAGGTATCCTGCTTGTTCTGAAAATGCACCGCATTTTCCTCGTTTTCGCACATTTTTGCGAAAACCTTATCCTGCTTGAAATCTGCAAAAATCTTTTCGCTTTTTTTCTTTGCTTTGGCTATTTCTTTTTTGCTTCCTACAGACACCTTGTCTATGCGTTCCTGCGCTTTTTTACAAAACCTTTCATTTATGTCTATCCCGATATATTCTCTGCCGAAACGCTTTGCTACAGCACCCGTCGTTC